>NZ_CP058235.1:0-300000 GCF_013388295.1 Bartonella alsatica
ATGATTCAGCAAGAAAATGACATACAAAAGCGCTTTTTTAATGATAATTTACAAACCGTTGACATCGCAGTCTTTGATGCGATTAGGGGGGAGTTTGAGCGCCAACAACATGAAATTGAGCTGATTGCTTCGGAGAATATTGTTTCAAGAGCGGTTCTTGAGGCACAAGGATCGATTTTAACAAATAAATATGCAGAAGGTTATCCGAGAAAGCGCTATTATGGGGGATGTCAGTTTGTTGATGTCGTTGAGGATTTAGCAATTGAACGAGCAAAACAGCTTTTTGGTGCTGCTTTTGCGAATGTTCAACCTAATTCTGGTAGTCAAATGAATCAGGCTGTGTTTTTAGCTTTACTCCAGCCTGGCGATACATTTATGGGATTAAATTTAAATTCTGGTGGTCATCTTACGCACGGTTCATCTGTCAATATGTCTGGAAAATGGTTTGGTGTTGTTTCCTATGATGTGCGTCAAGAAGATCAGATTCTTGATATGGAGGAAGTTGAACGCCTTGCAAAAGAACATAAGCCTAAGCTTATTATAGCGGGAGGATCATCTTATTCTCGCCTGTGGGATTGGAGACGGTTTCGTGAAATTGCAGATGAAATTGGTGCTTATTTTCTTGTTGATATGTCTCATATTGCTGGTTTAGTTGCTGGCGGGGTTCATCCTTCTCCTGTTCCACATGCACACATTGTAACGACTACAACGCATAAATCGTTGCGTGGTCCTCGAGGTGGTTTGATATTAACAAATGATGAGCTTTTAGCCAAAAAAATTAATTCAGCAATTTTTCCTGGTCTTCAAGGTGGTCCTCTAATGCATGTGATTGCAGCTAAGGCTGTTGCATTTGCGGAGGCTTTGCAGCCTTCTTTTAAGAGTTACAGTGCTAATGTTATTGCCAACGCTAAAATTTTAGCAAAAACATTACAGAGGAATGGTTTTGATATTGTTTCTGGTGGTACAGATAATCATTTATTGTTGGTTGACTTGCGTTCCAAAAATATCACAGGAAAACGTGCTGAATTGGCTTTAGGACGGGCGCATATTACCTGTAATAAAAATGGAATTCCTTTTGACCCTGAAACTCCGTCTATAACATCGGGAATTCGTTTGGGATCACCTGCTGCGACGACACGTGGTTTTACAGAAAAAGAGTTTATTCAAATTGGAGAATTGATTTCAGAAGTTCTTGATGGTCTTAAGCTAGCAAAAAGCGATGAGGATAATAGTCTCGTTGAAATGGCTGTTAAGAAAAAGGTGAAAGATATAACGAATCAATTTCCTCTTTACTCTTATCTTAGCACTTATTAAGGACACAAAAGAGATGCGCTGTCCTTACTGTCAATATGAGGATACACAAGTTAAAGATTCACGTCCTTCAGAGGAGGGAGCAGTTATTCGTCGTCGGCGTGTGTGTTCCGTTTGTGGTGGTCGTTTTACAACTTTTGAACGTGTTCAGTTACGTGAACTCTTGGTGTCTAAAAAAAGTGGTCGATGCGAGCCATTTGATCGAGATAAATTGATGAGGTCAGTTGATATAGCTGTACGTAAACGTAATATTGATCCTGATTATATTGAACGAGCGATTTCTGGTATTGTACGTCAACTTGAGAGTTTGGGAGAACCAGAAATTCCTTCCGAAAAAATTGGGCATCTTGTGATGGAAGCATTGAAAAGAATTGATGATATTGCCTATATCCGTTTTGCTTCTGTCTATCGAGATTTTCGTAATGCAAGCGATTTTCACGATGTTATAGACGAATTATCAAAGGGTATAACGGATATAGAATTTCGTTTTGATGAATAAAAAAGTGCAAGATGAGCGGTTTATGGCTGCAGCTATCCGTTTGGCAGAACGTCACGTCGGTCTTACAGGTGAGAATCCCTCGGTTGGTACGTTAATTGTACAAAATGATAATGGTGCGGGTACATTTATTGTTGGCTATGGTGTAACGGCCATTCATGGAAGGCCTCATGCTGAAGTGCAAGCTTTACGTATGGCGGGTTCCTTAGCACGCGGTGCTACTGCTTATATTACTTTAGAGCCTTGTTCGCATTATGGAAGAACTTCGCCATGTGTAAATGCACTTATTGAGTCAGGTATTTCTCGGGCTGTGATTGCTCTTACTGATTTAGATAAGCGGGTTGATGGTCGTGGTATTGCTCTTTTACGTGCAGCTGGTATTGAGGTTGTTGAGGGAGTTTTAGCTGAAGAAGCCTTTGAAACTTTGTGTACTCATTGGTGTATAAGGAAACTGCAACGTTGTGCTGTTACTCTTAAAATGGCAATTTCGGCTGATAATGGTGTGGGAAAAAAGGGGCAGGGTAGAATAAAAATTAGTGGAATGATTTCTCACACTCATACGCATATTCTACGTGCTCAGAATGATGCTATTCTTGTTGGTATTGGTACTATATTAGCAGATGATCCACAATTGAGTTGTCGTTTGCCAGGGATGGAGATGCGTTCGCCTACACGTATTATTTTAGATGCAGATTTATGTATTCCAGTTGATGCGAAAGTTGTTCAAACGGCAACAAAAATTCCTACATGGGTTATTTGTGATATAAATCTTTCAACGGAAAGAAAAAAAAGTGCATTAGAGCACTATGGTGTGTCTGTGTACTCAGTAGAAATGAACAATGGTTTCATGCCACCTTTTGCTATTTTACAGCTGCTTTATCAACATGGAATCAATAGTGTTTTACTTGAGGGAGGTGTAAAGACAGGTGAAAAGTTTTTAAATGCTGGTTGTGTAGATCATTTGATATGCTTTTATACACCCGTTATTTTAGGAAAAAATCGTATTGAGGCACCTCATTTTGGAAATTATCTTTCGCAGTTTCATGAAGTTGAAACAAGAATGTTTGGAAATGACCGTTTTTATAAATGGAGACGTAAGACATTATGTTCACAGGGATTATAAGTGATATTGGTTGTGTTGAAGATGTTCAATCTTTAAAGCAAGGGTTACGTTTAAAAATTTCTACATGCTATGATATAGATAGTTTAAAAATTGGCACGTCAATTGCATGTTCAGGGATTTGTCTCACAATTGTTGAACGGGGATCAAAACAAGCAAAAAGCAATTGGTTTTCGGTAGAAGCATGGGAAGAAACGTTGCGTTTGACTAATCTTATGCAATGGACAAAAGGAACTTTTGTTAATTTAGAACGATCGCTACGACTGGGTGATGAAGTGGGAGGACATTTGGTTTCTGGTCATATTGATGGTTTAGCTGAGATTATTGATAAGAAGAATGAAGGGGATGCGATTCGTTTTTTTCTACAAGTTCCAAAACAATTTACGCCCTTTATTGTCAATAAAGGTTCTCTTGCACTTAATGGGACATCTTTGACTGTAAATTGTATTGAGGATTGTATTTTTGATGTTCTTATTATTCGCCATACACTTGAAGTAACGACTTGGGGACAAACGAAAATTGGAGATAAGGTCAATTTAGAGATTGATCAGCTTGCTCGTTACGCTGTTAAATTTTCTGGCTTTAAAATAAAAGATGAATAAGCAGAAACTTTATCTATGGTGTTTAGATTTGTTTGCTCTATAAGCTTAATTTTTGTGAGATTCTGTTATGGTAAAAGAAATACGTAAAAAGTCGCATGTATTGATTATCGAAGCTCGTTTTTATAATGGAATTTCTGATGCACTTTTGGCAGGTGCCATAAGTGCCTTGCAAAAAGCTGAAGCAAGCTATGATGTTGTGACAGTTCCGGGAGCATTAGAAATACCAGGTGCAATAGCTTTTTCCGAAAAAGAGAGTAAGTTTTTATATGATGGTTATGTCGCGCTTGGGTGTGTCATTCGAGGTGAAACATATCATTTTGAGATTGTCGCCAATAATTCTTGTCGTGCATTGATGGATTTAACTGTTCATAAACATTTGGCTATTGGAAATGGTATTTTGACTGTTGAAAATGAAGGACAAGCATGGGAGAGAGTAAAAAAGGTTGAAAAAAATAAAGGTAGTTTTGCTGCTGAAGCTGCTTTATGTATGATCGCTCTAAAAAAGAGACTTGGAGATAATCAGTAAATATGTCTGATATGAAAGGGAGAGATTCTCCCCGTTTAGCTAATAAGCGTGGAGCAGCAAGACTCGCTGCAGTTCAAGCACTTTATCAAATGGATATAGTTGGTTCTGGAGTGATGGAAACAGCAGCAGAATATGAGGTTTATCGTCTAGGAAAAGATATTGATGGAGATCAGTATCTTAATGCTGATTTTCAGTGGTTTTTGGCTATTATTACTGGTGTTGTAAAGAATCAAAAACAGCTTGATCCTATGCTCCATCAACAGCTCTCTGCAGAGTGGTCACTTTCCCGTCTTGATTCTATATTACGCGCAATTTTACGTGCAGGTTTATGGGAGTTAATCAATCGCCTAGATGTGCCTGTGGCTGTTGTTATGGATGAATATGTGGATATAGCAAAGGCATTTTTTGAAGGTGATGAACCAAAGCTTGTCAATGCAGTTCTTGACAGCATAGCAAAAAAAGTTCGCACTTAAGAGTAGCGTTACAATCCTGATAATATCAGGATTGTATGCAAGCTGTTATAACTTTAGTTATGGATTGGTAAGTTCGCGGGGCCTTTTATAATTTGAAGTAAAAAAGGTTGCTCTTTTGTTGCGGTTGGTGTTGTTTGCGCAATAAAATCAAACACTTGCCCATCTTTTAAACCATATTTAGCTACTTTAGTAACCTGGTTGTTTTTGTTAAAGTAAATGACCAAAACTTTGCGATCAATAATTTTTGTTTTCATAAATTGCATTCCACGGTAACGCGTTTGTGAGATATAATAAAAGACCTCATTATCATATTTTGTTTTTAGCGAGGGGGTTCCTAATGTGAGAAGAACTTGCTCTTGGCTTGAACCAGGGGAAATAGAATTAAGAGCATTTTTATCAAGAATGTAACCTTCTTGATATATTTGCCTTGTACCTGAGGAATCAAGAATACTACAACTCGCAACCGCTAGCATGCTTGCTATTGATAGACCAATCAATAATTTACACCTGATTAAATCCACTATATGGGGCATTTGAAACAATGATATCTCCCTTTTATACTTAGATACACTAGAAGAAGGCAACCTCAAATTTTTCTCATTTTAGCTTAATTTGCCATAGCTTACATTGAGCTTCCCTGTTATAAAGTGAATTATGCCATACAGAATTTCTTTAGAAAAGAAAAAAATGATTGAAATATATTTTGGCTAAATAAAAGCGCAATACATTACATCTTTTCCTATTCGGGAGTTGCCAATGAATGTTCAAAATGTTTCTCAAATGACATTTGCTTTGGCTTATCCAATATCGGTACGTTCATTACCTTTTAAAGGTATAAGGGTTCATATTTGTGCAAATCAGCAAGAATGTGCTCATTTAGCTAAAAATCATGCTTTAGTTGAAGTAAAATCTTGTGAAGGAAAATTCCATATTTTTTCGTGGAAAAAACGCGGTGTACGTATAAAAGGTCTATTGCGAGCACGTATAATACAGTTATGTGTTGTTACATTAGAACCATTAGAAAGTGTTCTTCATGAAAATATTGAGGTTGTTTTTGTCCCTGAAGACTCAAATTTGATCAAACCAAAAATATCGGAGAATACGGGAGAATTGTTTATAGATATGGAGGGGCTAGATACACCAGAAGTGTTCTATGGTGATAAAATTGATATTGGTGCAGTCATGGAAGAATTTTTTGAGTTATCTATTAATCATTATCCACGCAAAGAAGGAGTAAAGATGGATGTGATTGAAAATTTAGAAAAAGCTGAACCAAAATTATCGCCATTTTCCATTTTGAGAAGTTGGAAACAGTTGTAGGAACATTATTTTCTGCGGAATTATTTTCGTGCGATATGTTTTTTTGTTGTTCTAATAGCAAAAAGTTGTAATAGGCGTTTAAAAGCGTGAATGAAAAGATATGGGATATGCAGGCGTGATTAGAATTTCTGTGGATGTCATGGGCGGTGATTATGGTCCAGAAGCAATTATTGCAGGAGCAGCAATTGTACAAAAATATTTGCCAAATATTTATTTTCTGTTTTATGGGGTTGAAGAAGTTGTTAAGCCTGTTTTAAAAAAATACCCTTGTTTGGCTTCTGTGTCGCGCTTTTATTCCACAGAAAGCTATACGCGTATGGATGAGAAGCCAAGTCAAGCACTTCGCAACGGACGCGGTAAATCGTCAATGTGGTATGCAATTGAAGCGGTAAAAAATGGTGAAGCTGATGCTTGCATTTCTGCGGGTAATACGGGTGCACTCATGGCAATGTCTTATTTTTGTTTAAAGATGATGGCAGAAGCTGAGCGTCCTGGGATTGCCGGTATTTGGCCAACACTTCGCAGTGAGAGTATTGTTTTGGATATTGGAGCAACGATTGGTGCATCTGCTAGCCAGTTGGTTGATTTGGCGGTTATGGGAGCAGGTATGTTTCGTGCTTTATATCACACTGAAAAACCAACTGTTGGGCTTTTAAATGTGGGTGTTGAAGAAGTTAAAGGTCTTTATGAAATTAAAAAGGCTGGAATGATATTGCGGAAAGTGCAATTAGAAGGGTTAGAGTATAAGGGATTTGTTGAAGGAAATGACATTGGAAAAGGAACTGTAGATGTTGTTGTAACGGAAGGTTTTTCTGGTAATATTGCTTTAAAGACTGCGGAGGGAACTGCGCGGCAGATAGCAGAGATTTTAAACTCTGCTATGCGAAGTTCTTTTTTAACATCTCTTGGTTATTTTTTATCACGAAGTGCTTTTCGTACCCTAAAACACAAAATGGATCCCGATAGAGTCAATGGTGGGGTGCTTTTAGGTTTGAATGGAGTTGTCATAAAAAGTCATGGTAGTGCTAATGCTAACGGTTTTGCTTCTGCTATCCGCGTTGGTTATGAGATGGTTAATAATGGACTATTAAAAAAAATAACCGATGATTTACGATGGTTTCATGAAAATAAAGAAACACTTTTTGATCAAGAAAATGAAGCAACAATGGGTGGGGGAATATTATGATAAGCTTTTGTAATATAAGTAGAAGATATGAGGAAAAGGTTAAGGACGAATGATTCGATCCATTATGTGTGGTGTAGGGAGTGCCTTGCCCAAAAAAGGCTTATCGAATGATGAGATTGCGAAATTTGTTGAAACGTCAGATTCATGGATTGTTCAGCGTACAGGAATACGGCGACGCTATATAGCCAACGACAATGAAACAACTGTTTCTTTAGGAGTTGAAGCCGCGCAAGCAGCACTTATAAATGCCGGTTTAACAATAAAGGATATTGATTGTATTATTTTAGCAACCTCAACTCCGAATCGTACCTTTCCTGCCTCTGCTGTTGAAATTCAACGTGCTTTGGGAATGAACCATGGATTCGCTTTTGATATTCAAGCTGTTTGCTCCGGTTTTATTTTTGCTTTAACAACAGGAGATGCTTATTTACGTTGCGGTGCTGCTAAGAGAATTTTAGTTATCGGCTCTGACACATTTTCTCGCATTTTAGATTGGAAAGATCGTACGACATGTGTTTTATTTGGTGATGGTGCAGGTGCTGCTATTTTGGAAGCACAAAAAAGTGAGGGGGAAGTTGCTTTTGATCGTGGTATATTGTCCACGAAATTACGCTCTGATGGCGCGTATATAAATAAGCTATATGTTGATGGTGGTCCTTCAACAACGCAAACAACGGGTTATTTGCGCATGGAAGGGCGGGAAGTTTTTAAGTATGCGGTTGGGATGATAACGGATGTGGTTGATGATTGTTTTTCGGCTGCGGGTGTAGATTCTTCACAATTAGATTGGTTTGTACCTCATCAAGCTAATAAGCGTATTATTGAAGCATCAGCAAAAAAATTGGGAATTGCCATAAATAAAGTTGTGATTACTATTGATCAACACGGTAATACCTCTGCAGCATCAGTGCCATTGGCTTTAACAGCAGCTATCTGTGATGGAAGAATTAAAAAAGGAGATCTCATCATGTTAGAAGCTATGGGAGGCGGGTTTACATGGGGGGCAATTCTTATTCGTTGGTAGATTATAGTCGCTTGACCATATTTGAATAAAACGTATAAGACACTTTGTAATTTTTAATATTTGAATAGGTGGGTATAATGACAAGTAAGACAGTAACGCGTGCAGATTTAGCGAGCGTAGTTTGTAGAAGAGTGGGCTTGTCACACACTGAATCAGCGGCTTTGGTTGAATTGGTTCTGGAAGAGATTTGTAATTCATTGGTGAGAGGTGAAGCAGTTAAATTATCTTCTTTTGCTACTTTTCAAGTTCGCAATAAGAATGAACGTGTTGGACGCAATCCGAAAACTGGTATTGAAGCGCCTATTCCACCGCGACGTGTAGTGACATTTAAGGCTGCAAATATACTTAAACAAAGAATTCTAGATTCGCATCGCACAAGACAGAAAATGACTTCGCATGAATAAGTGCTGTTACAATGTTTGGTATTTGTTAAAAGAGATTGTATAAGATCTAGTTTTATATGTTTATTAAGAAAAAGGCTTTTTAGTTGAAATGTAGATAAGTCTAGACCTATTTTTGTCCAATCTTGTTGAGAAAATAGGAATCAGTGAATCTTTGTTGAATCATTCGTAGTGTTTTTTAGATAAGGTGTTGCAAAATGGATAAGAGCTCTGATGCTTTTCGCACAATTAGCGAAGTAGCTGAGTTATTGGAGCTTCCGCAGCATGTTTTGAGATTTTGGGAAACGCGTTTTAAGCAGATTAAACCAATGAAACGTGGAGGAGGGAGGCGCTATTATCGTCCAGCTGATGTTGATTTGCTTAATGGTATTAAGCAGTTACTGTATGATCAAGGTTATACTATAAAAGGTGTACAGCGTCTTTTGAAGGAGAATGGTGTTGCTTTTGTTGCTGCATTTGGTAATGGCAGTCTTGATGCTATGAATATTGTAATGGAAAAAAAACATTTGAAACAAGCTTCTGAACTTAGCAACAATAAGCCTAAAAAATCTTCTTTTGGACTTTTGAGTTTTATGAGGAACGAGGGTGAAGCATCTGTCGGTTCTGTTAATGCTTACAAAGATAAAACTGATAAAGCATTATTGCAAGAAACATTGTTTGAATTAATTGAATGTAAACGTGTACTTGATAGAGCACGATAACGATGCTTCTTCCCGCTTTATAGTTTTTTCATCTTTTAGCTTACTCTAGGCGTTTATTAAATGACGTAAATCTGGTGGAGTTGCTTCATCCGTGAGTTGCTTAATCGCTTCTTCTATGGACAAGAAGGTTTGTTCTGTGCTTCTTAAACGACGCATGTTTACGCTATTTGTTTCCGATTCACGTTTACCGCATACCAAAATTACAGGCACTTTTTGTAAAGAATGTTCACGTATTTTATAGTTAATTTTTTCATTACGGAGATCTGATGTCGCGGAAAGTCCAACAGCTTTAAGTCTCGCGGTTATTTTTTTTGCGTATTCATTTGCTTCTGATGTAATCGTTGCCACAATAATTTGTTCAGGTGCAAGCCAAAGGGGTATATGTCCAGCAAAATTTTCGATTAATATACCAAGAAAGCGCTCCATTGATCCAAAAATGGCCCGATGAATCATGACAGGTTGACATTTTTCTGAATCTTTACCGATATAAAACGCTCCAAAACGTTCAGGGAGATTGAAATCTATTTGTATTGTTCCACATTGCCATTCACGACCGATAGCATCTTTCAATGTATATTCAAATTTTGGACCATAAAATGCGCCTTCGCCTGGTAGAATACTTGTTTTGATTTGTCCTGCAAATTTTGTCTCAATAGTTTTGAGAACGGACTTCATGATACTTTCCGCATGATCCCATAATGCGTCAGATCCAACTCGTTTTTCTGGACGTGTTGAAAGCTTAAGGATAATTTCTTTAAAACCAAAATCAGCATAGGTTGATAAGATTAAATCATTAATACTGAGACATTCGTCCGCTAATTGTTCCTCTGTACAAAAAATATGCGCATCATCTTGTGTAAAGCTACGTACACGCATAAGACCATGTAAAGAGCCTGAAGGCTCATAACGATGAACAAGACCAAATTCAGCGAGTCTAATAGGCAAATCTCGATAAGATTTTAAACCATGTTTAAAAATCTGTACATGACCAGGACAATTCATTGGTTTAAGAGCGAAAATGTTTTCATTATTCAAATCCTCAGCTGCTGGAATTGCTTTGAACATATTTTCTTTATACCATTCCCAATGGCCAGATATTTCCCAAAGTGATTTATTGAGAACTTGTGGTGCATTAACCTCAGCATATTGATAATCATCAAGACGTCTGCGCATATAGTTGATCAAATTTTGGAACATTCTCCAGCCTTTTTTATGCCAAAAAATCATTCCCGGTCCTTCTTCTTGGAAATGAAATAAATCCATTTCACGTCCCAAGCGGCGATGATCACGTTTTTCAGCTTCTTCTAGCATGTGTAGGTAGGATTTTAAATCATTTTCGTTCGCAAACGCCGTGCCATAAATTCTCGTTAGCATTGGCTTATTGGCATCACCACGCCAATAAGCTCCCGCGACTTTCATCAATTTGAAGGCATTTCCAATTTGTCCAGTAGATTGCATATGTGGTCCACGGCAAAGATCAAACCAATCACCTTGATAATAGATTTTTAAATCTTGATTTTCAGGGATGCTATCGATAAGCTCAACCTTATAAAATTCACCTTTTTCAGAAAAAATTTTTCTTGCTTTTTCACGAGACCAAATCTCTTTTTTGAAAGCTTTATTGCGCTGAATAATTTCACGCATTTTCTTTTCAATGATGGAGAGATCATCTAATGTAAAAGGTTGTTGACGTGCAAAATCATAATAAAAACCATTTTCAATAACAGGGCCAATTGTCACTTGCGTTTCAGGAAAAAGTTCCTGTACTGCTTCAGCTAAGACATGTGCACAATCATGGCGTATGAGTTCAAGAGCACGTGGATCTTCTCGAGTAATAATTTCTATTTGACCAGATTGTCCTAATGGATCTGATAAATCTCGAGTGATTCCGTTAAGGTTATAGGCCACTGCTTTTTTTAAAAGTGATTTAGAAATAGATTCTGCTAATTCTAAACCAGTCATTTCGGTGGGGTAGTCACGTTTTGAACCATCAGGAAAAGAAAGAGAAACAGAGCAAGACATAAAATACCCCTTTAATCCAATTCCACCAGAGATGGTGGATGGTTTTATAAAAGTTTAATAACCATTAATTAAAGTTTATAGATTATTTTTTTATCAATACGCATGAAAAAAGAAAAGAATTATTTGGTGTGTTTTTTATAAATTTTCCAGTAACGCCAAGGTTTGTAAAAACAATAAGAGTTTCCGAGAAAAGTAGGGACTGGATCAAATCCATATGTTCCAAATGGACCACAACGTATGATACGGAAAAGCCCCAACCACGAACCAACCCACAGCCCATGGCGTGCAATTGCTTCATAAGTATATTCTGAACAAGTTGGTACGTGACGACACTGATTTCCTATAAAACTAGAAAGTGTTATTTGATAGAAACGTATTAAGAAAATGCCAAGTAATCGCCCAGGCGTTTTTCGCCAAGGACCCATATAATTTCGAGTTTGTTTCTTTTTTTTGAGAGGCTGTGGTTTGAGCATTTAATTTTTCTTTATTTTCTCAATACAATCTACGATTGCATCAAATGGAAGCATTGTGGAAGCATGACGTGTTTTGTAGTCTTTAATGGGCTGTAAGCAAGAAAATGCCTCAAAGGGAGCTTGAGGAGGTGGACCATCCTTTGTTAACATATCATAGACAATTTTATGTAATATTTTAATATTTTGTGTTGTTTGTCCGATGATATGAGATGCTAAAAGTGAAGCTGAGGCCTGCCCTAATACACATGCATGCACTTCGTGAGCGAAATCTGTAATGATGTCATTTTTTACTTTTAGATCTACAGTGACTATCGAACCACAAAGATGTGCACGTTTTTTTGACGTTGCATCTGGATTATGAAGCTGCCCAATTCTACTTATATGTGCTGCATATTTGAGTATTTTATCACTATAGATATTGTCCATTATGCGCTATTGCCTAAAATTTCGACAGTCGTAATTGTTTAAGCTTTTAATTCGCTTAAATAGAGATTATACAAAATAAAATAGATCAATAGCAAATGCTTTATGGGGTAAGCTTGGAGTTTCTAAATGCATAATGTTGTTAAAGGAGGTACGATAGATCCATTTTTACCTGGTGAAAAGCACCCAAGCTTAGAAGAGGTGAAAGAAGCGATTCGTACATTGCTTTTATGGGTAGGAGAAAATCCAAATCGAGAAGGGCTTTTAGACACCCCAGAACGTGTAGCTAAAGCATATCGCGAGCTTTTTATTGGTTACAGTAAATCGATTGAAGAGACCTTGGATACGGTTTTTGAAGAAGTTTCAGGATACAATGAAGCGATAATCGTAAAAAATATCCCTTTTTATTCACATTGTGAGCATCATATGATTCCAATTGTTGGAAAAGCCTATATTGGGTATTTTCCTGATATAAAGATTGTCGGACTTTCAAAAATTGCACGTGTTGTAGACATTTTTTCTCGTCGTTTACAGACTCAAGAAGCTATGACAGCTCAAATAGCTGATGCTTTGGAAGTATATCTGAAGCCTCGTGGTGTTGCGGTTTTGGTTGAGGCTGAGCACATGTGCATGGCTATGAGGGGGATCCAAAAGCAGGGGACTACAACGATTACGACATGTTTTCATGGTTGTTATAAAAAAGACCAAGCTGTACAGACTAACTTTATGATGATGGTTCAAGGATCGTAGTAAGACCTGTATTCTAGTACTTTATATTGGGTTATAAGTTATTCAAGTAAAATAAATCATGGGAACGCGAAAATAGGCTTGTACCTTACTTTGTGATTTGTTAAAGCCAAAAAGCTGATGTGTTTGTTCACTACGTGCGGTCGTGGCGGAATTGGTAGACGCGCAGCGTTGAGGTCGCTGTGGGGCAACCCGTGGAAGTTCGACTCTTCTCGACCGCACCATTAAGGTTCTTTGTAGCAACTATGAGTCGCTTTATATTTAAGGGGGAGTCTATTTTATGCATTACAACGAGAGAATTTTGTGTATTATCTGTAGTGTGTTCTTATTTTAGATCGGTGGAGGTTTTATTTTTTCCTGTAAATTTAAAGTGTTAAATCTTTTTAAGAAGGCTCAGTGGGTGGTAGAGTGAGAGGCGCGGTATTTTTAAAGTATTTAGCATTCTTTATTTGCATATCTCTATTGACAGCATGTAGCGAATCGCGTGCTGTACTTTGGCATGGGATACATGCAACACCATCTATGATTGAAGTACAAAAGGAAGTTGAAGAGAGGCAGATTCTTCCAAAAGCTATTGTTCCAGTGTATGTTGCAACAAGTCGTATGATGCAAAAAAACTATTCTCAACCTTATGGAGCAGAGCGATCAAATAAAGTACACTATAATCGCATCGATGTGGGAATACCTCAAAAACATGTGAAGGGTATTGTTGAAATAAATGCTTATAAACCTACTCACGATAAGTATTTTGCAGCAGTGGCATTACAAAAATACGATAACAAAGAACAGTTTAAGCAGCAATTAAATGCTGCTTTAGAAAAAAAAGCAAAAGGAAAAAGGGAGATTTTTCTTTTTATTCATGGCTATAACAACAATTTTGCAGATGGTACATTTCGTACAGCTCAGTTTACATATGATTATTCTTTAAATGTTGTTTCTGTACATTATTCGTGGCCTTCTGCTGGATCAGTACCCCTTTACATTTATGATCGTGATAGCGCCAATTTCGCGCGCGATGGATTGGTAGAGCTTTTAACACTTCTTAGCGAAACGAATGCTGATCAAATTTCTGTTATTGCCCATTCTATGGGCAATTTCGTCATAATGGAAGCATTTAGAACTTTAGCATTACAGGGAAAATATAA
The DNA here is from genome assembly GCF_013388295.1 of Bartonella alsatica. Lineage (NCBI taxonomy): Bacteria > Pseudomonadati > Pseudomonadota > Alphaproteobacteria > Hyphomicrobiales > Bartonellaceae > Bartonella > Bartonella alsatica. The sequence goes on from NZ_CP058235.1 coordinate 13,971, forward strand.
ACCTATTCGTCGTATTACAAGTCTTTTAATGGCCGCGCCGGACATTGATGTTGATGTATTTGAACGTCAACTTAATGATATTAAGAAATTGCCTCAACCAACCGCCATTTTGGTATCTCGTGCAGATAAAGCTCTTGCTGTTGTGGGGCGTCTTACGGGTGGGCATCATCGTGTGGGGGATGGTGCAGATATTGAAATGTTGCGTAAAAATGGAATAACTGTTTTCGATTTTTCTTATGTTGATGGTGGAGCACATAATGTTTTCGCGTCTTCGCCAACGTTGATGGCGCTTTCTCGAGAAGGTTCTTTGGCTTCAACAATTATGCAGGGTACGGAATTATCACCTAGCCAGGCGCTTCTTGCTGATAGTAGCAGTGTGTTGGAGAAAACAACACATCTTATTCTTTATGCACCTGTGCGTTTGTTATCTCCGCTAGCTCCCCATTTAAATGTGAAATGAATGAGGAATCACTAAATATAAATGAATTGTGAACAACATTTTTAGCACTTTCTTTAGAATGGCTTTGTAAAATAAAAAATGAATAGTGGAATGAATGTAAAAAACAGTCATTAGGTGAGTTCATAATGGTTGCACGAAGGCGCTTTACCAATACGCTTACATTAGTTGATTATTTATCTCATTCCGCAGTTAAATTATTAGGTATTCATGCTATACTTTTGAAGGCGAGAGAAGATAATATGGGGGAAAAACCAAGTTTATTGCGTCAAATTGATTCTACAAAAAAACAGCTGGATGAGATAAGCCATGCTCTTATTTTAGAATATCGTAAACGTCAAGAAAATGAGCGCTTTTTAAAACAAATGTTACTATCAATTTCCGATCAACTTTTTTCACTTAATAGTGGTTTTAAGGAATCCGGACGTCTTTTTTTTCAAGAAATTAGAATATTGCAATCTCAGTTGCAATGTTTTTATGAGAGGAAGGAAAAGCAGCATTTATTGGATAGCCAAGAATCTCTTTATTCTCCATCAAAAATTGATGAAGTCATTAAGCAGTTACAAAAAGCACGAGAAAAGCTTATTGTTGAAAGCCCGCATCTTTTTGAAAAAGAATGTTAAAGCTTAGATTTTTGAAAAAAATACGTTAATAAAAATATTTCCAATTTTATCTCAAATAGTACAATAACAAAGATTATAATTTCTTCAAAAAAGGGGCTAAAATTTTCGTAAGATTTTTACGATAAAATTCTCCGATTGCTTTAGTCATAAAATTATTGACTCTTTTGCTAAAACTTTGAATAGTTTTTATAAACGGACCTTAGAAAAATTTGGCAAAAAAATGCGCTTTATAAGAGTCTATTGAAAAATCTTATTCCCTCATTTTTATTTAGGTATCCTTCATGTTTAAAATGCTAATCAAAGTAATAGGTTTTGCGCAATAAAAAATAAAATTGTACCTCTAGAGAAAGTAAAATAATGACAGATAATTTTCCTATTGATATTTTCCAATGTATTCTGTCACGTAAGTCGATTCGCGCTTTTACTAATCAATCAGTTTCACAGGAAACAATTAAGGAAATTTTAAAATTTGCAGCCCGTGCACCTTCTGGAACTAATCTCCAGCCATGGCAAGTCATTGTTCTTACAGGGGATGTATTGCAGAAGCTAGGAGAAGAGCTTTCACAGCTTGCACTTTCAGGTGTGAAAGGAGAGCGTGAATATCATTATTATCCACGTCAATGGCGTGAGCCTTATCTTTCAAGGCGCCGAAAGATTGGTATGGATCTTTATAATAGCCTTGGAATTCAAAAGGGTGAACAGGAAAAAATCCTTCACCAGAAAGCGCGTAATTTTTCATTTTTTGGTGCACCTGTGGGATTTTTGTTTACAATGGACAACGACATGGAAATGGGAAGCTGGCTTGATTTGGGTATGTTTATGCAAACCATTATGTTAGCAGCACGTGGATTTGGATTAGATACGTGTCCCCAAGCTGCTTTTGCTGATTATCATAAACAAATTCGTACACTTTTATCTGTGCCTTCTAATCAGAATATTATCTGTGGTATGGCACTTGGCTATCGTGATATGAATGCTCCAGAAAATAATTTTGAGACTGAACGAGAACCAATCGAGAATTTTGTACGCTTTATTTAATATATCCATAGAAATATTTTTGCGTAAGTAAGCGTAAATTTTTAAGAACGTGGGGTATTGTAAAAATATTTCACTGGGGACATCTGATTCTTATTGAACTTTAATATTGCATGTTAATATTTATTTTACTACGCTTAAAATATTAAGAGAGAAATTATTTTAAATTATGTTCGTTTTTGAAGGTTAGCTATGGAAAGCGTTCTAGAAAGTAAGTGTTGGGTGGTAGCAAGACGAGCGACGTTCGTATTTATTGCAGTTATTTTTTTAGTTTATCTTACAATTTGATTTTAAATGGGACAAGCGTGATAACAGAAGCCATATACTTAAACTGTATGTAGTTTTGAGGTGATGTGTGTTTTTATCTGTTTTTGAACTTTTTAAGATTGGTATTGGCCCTTCCAGTTCACATACAATGGGGCCGATGACGGCAGCTAATATGTTTTTGGAAGAGATTCTTGCGCGAAATCTTTCTCAACCATTTGAAGCTGAAATTTCTCATATACGTGTTTATCTTTACGGTTCCTTGGCTTTTACAGGAGTTGGCCACGCTACAGATAAAGCTATTATATTAGGACTTTTAGGAGAAAAGGCTTCAACTATTGATCCTGATTGTATGGAAAACTTGTTAGAAAAGGTTACACGTGAAAAAAAAGTGCAACCAGAAGGCCATCCCCCTTATCAGTTTAATTTGCAAAATGATCTTATTTTTGAACAAAAAGTTCTACCTGGTCATGCTAATGGGCTTGCATTTGAAGGGCTTGATACTGACGGAAATATTCTTTTACGGCAGATTTATTATTCTATTGGCGGTGGTTTTGTTATGACTGAGGATGAATTAAACCATATGAATAGTAGTATACAGTCAAGAATATCTAAAGTGCCATATCCTTTTAAATCGGCCTATGAAATGTTATCAATGGCAGAAAAATCAGGACTTTCAATTGCTGAAATGAAGCGTGTGAACGAAGAGACGAAGATAAAACGTTCTGCTCTTGATACTGGGCTTGATGATATATTTTCGGCTATGACGGATTGCATTGATAGAGGTCTTTCACAGGAAGGTGAATTACCAGGTGGATTGCATGTTCCAAGACGTGCTAAAAAGCTGCACCAAACACTTTTGGAAAATCAAAAGAAAAATCTTAATTATCCGCTTTTGGCAAATGATTGGTTGTCTGTATATGCCATAGCAGTTAATGAAGAAAATGCTGCTGGTGGTCGTGTGGTTACAGCACCAACGAACGGGGCAGCTGGTGTTGTGCCTGCAGTTTTGCGTTATTATCTTCAATTTTATGATGATTCAGATCGAGAAGGAATACATAATTTTTTATTAACGGCAGCAGCTATTGGTGGTATCATCAAACATAATGCTTCTATTTCTGGTGCAGAAGTGGGATGTCAAGGTGAAGTAGGGACGGCATCTTCAATGGCAGCTGCGGGATTAACAGCTGCGTTGGGTGGTACACCAGCTCAAATCGAAAATGCAGCAGAGATTGCTCTTGAGCATCATTTGGGAATGACGTGTGATCCAGTTGCAGGCCTTGTGCAAGTTCCTTGTATTGAACGCAATGCAATGGGTGCTGTTAAGGCGGTGACAGCTTCTTCTCTTGCCTTACATGGTAATGGGGATCATTTTGTTTCTCTTGATGCTTGTATAGAAACAATGCGCCAGACTGGATACGATATGAGTGAATGTTATAAAGAAACGAGTAAATCTGGCCTTGCAGTCAATGCAATATCCTGTTAAAGGATGTAATGGATATTGATAAATTCTTTATGAGTTATTTACTACTTATAAAAGTACAGATAGGTGCTATTATTATATTTGTTAGCTCTTATATATTGTAAACTGCTTTTGTATTAAGGTGGTTTATAGGGGGGGTGAATTCTTTCTTAAATAGTTTTCATTCACATGACTATTCTACGTGTGTTGTATAAGCAAATGATTTTTATTGATTCATTTTAAGATGGGTTCGAAATGAGAAAATATTTCTATTCCGATTATTATCACCAATAATAGCAGTATTCATTTAATTGCAATGCAATAGGTGGAGTGGTATGCGTGCAGAAAGTTACTTGAAAGCAAGGATTGTTATGATACTATGAGCTATTAATAAATATAATGACAGCGCCTAACCTCCTGGCGGCAGCTACGATTTATAAGTGACTGCGAGGTATGAGGGAGAGGTATGTAAAGAATTATATTCTAAAGTTATTTTGTATTTTCAAAAAAATCTGAGTTTAGAAAATAATTAAGATATTTTGTACAAAATTTATATTGCATAGGTAAATTTACACGTTCTTGAGGAATATTTTTTCATGGAGTTATTACGTCAATATTCAATCAACGCGTGAAAGTAGCTTCCAATAGAATAATTTCTTTTTCGTGAGAAAATATCAAGGATAATCTGAGATAAAGTCCAGAAATAAACCTATATTTGGTATCTCCTGTTTTTTTAAAGAGATAGTTTTATTAGAAAGTTAATAAATAAGTTGGAAAACTAAAAAAATAAATTATCATAAATTCAAGCTAAAAGGGCGTTTACTGAAGCTTTTAAGATTGTAAGCAATGTTTAAATACTGTTATTAAAAAAATAATTCTTGTGAAAATTATCTACAAAATTAAATATTTGTTGCACCTAGATGAATTTTAATAGGTACATTGCCTGTTTGACTTGCAACACGTAAATGAATACGTACAGGAGGCATTGTAAGACGGCGATTACGTATTATTTGACACAAGAGAAGGTTAACAAGAGATTGCGTGTCTAATGTAGCTGAAGTATATTTTAAACCAGCAAGTTTTGTTATAGCATCATGAAGAGAACGTAATGAAAGAAAAGATGATTGCTTCAATAATCTTTCTTTTTTATGGGATGAAGCAAGAGCATTATGTGTCATGATACTATCCTTAACGCAGAATTCAAAAACTTTTAATAAGCTACAGTATAGCAGTTAAAATTTGCTTTCTTTAACGTAGCACAAGCGTTGAATGCAGCTTTTTTTGATTGAAAACCTACAAATCGTGCACGATAATAACTACGTCCACTTTTTTCAAACAGCTGCATATGTGAAGATGCATTCTTTAGGGCCGTATAAGCTATATTTTTTGCTTTTAAAAGTAGAGTCTGTGCTTGTTTTTTATCAGAAAGTGAACCAATTTGGATAGCCCATCCGGCATTTGTAGTTAAAGAGGCTGTAACAATTCTAGTCTCAACGGATATGGTTTTTTGAGGGTTAGGAATGGGTATAATTGCTTGATTTACGGCGGTTATTGCAGTATTAGAATTTCGAGATTGTTCTGTAAACGCTGTCAACATGGTAGAAATTTCGTCATCAAGATTGGTTGGCTCAGCTTTAATAAGGGGGATAGGAATGTTGGTACCAGTAGGTAAGTTATAGTGTACAGAAGTCATTAAATATCCATTATTTTTCATCTGGCTGGCCTTTGGTAAGTATTGGCTCAATAAGTTAGCCATATGTTCGTCGCGTGCTGTAGATGATTTACCTCCCATAACGACAGCAACAATTGAGCGTCCTTCAAGACGCATTGAAGATGCTAAATTAGAGCCTGACATTTGTGTGTAACCTGTTTTAATTCCATCGACTCCCTTCATCATTTTAACAAGTTTATTGTGGGTGTTAATTTTATGTCCACGGAAAGTAAAACTTTTTGTTTTAAATAATTTATATTGTTGTGGAAAATGTTTGCGTAGGGCTAATGATAAAGTGGCCATATCTCGTGCTGTGGAATAATTACGTATATCCGGGAGTCCTGAAGCATTTGCAAAATGTGTATGGGTCATGCCAAGTTTTCGAGCTTTAGCTGTCATCATTCGAGCGAATTTTTTTTCACTGCCACCAAGATATTCCGCAATAGCAGTGGCAACATCATTTGCTGATTTTGTAATGAGAGCTTTAGCTGCTGATTCTGCAGAAATTGTTTGGCCTGCCTTAAATCCAATTTTTGTTGGGGGGCGTGTTGCTGCGTAATGTGAGACAGGGATTGGTGTATTTGGTGTTACACGACGCATATGCATAGCTTCAAAAAGCATGTACAACGTCATCATTTTTGTTAAAGAAGCAGGATAACGCTTCAGCGATGCATTGGCTTGAAATAAAGTTTTTCCTGTATTTGCATCTATAACAATAGCAGCATACTTATCAGGATAGGCTCCTTGAGGAGTAGCTGATGCCCAAGCGTAAGAAAAAGCTAAAAAAACAAAAACAATTGCTACCTTTTTGAAACAACGTGCAATTTTGGGATAGTTAATATACACTGCGATATCCTATTTCTCCATTTACTCTGAAAATTCTGTAAAGCTTCCCTTTACTAAAGCTTTTTGAAGCAATTTAGACAAATGATATTACTAATTTATTACAGAAATTATTCGGAAGTTATCATTTTTTCCTAAATCTAATCCTAAGAGAAACTTTTCCTTTTTTTTCAAACAGGTATTGCAATAGTTATGAAAGAAATTAAGATATTAAAAAGCGTGCTGCATGAGAAATGATAATAGTACAGAAGCTAATATGAATTCTATACTCTATATTATACATAATGAAAAGAGCAAGAATTGGAATGAAAATAGACGCGATGCCATTATTATGCCTATAATTAGATCAAAATTTCAAAAGCCTAAGTTGTATCGTGTCTTTTTACTTAATGATGATTACACACCTATGGATTTTGTTGTTTTCGTTTTGAAAAGTTTTTTAAAAAAAATTCGAATGAGTAACACTTAATTATGTTAAATATTCATCAAAATGGGGTAGGTGAGTGTGGAACTTATAGTTATGAAATAGCTGAAATGAAAGTAGAACAAGTTAGGGAGTGTGCACGTCAAAACGAACATCCGTTACAATGTATAATGGAATCGAAGTGAGGGATTTTATGCCGTCTTTTACACCTAGTCTCGAAGAAGTTTTGCATCGTGCATTAACAATTGCTACTCAAGCGTGCCATGAATATGCAACATTAGAGCATCTTCTCCTTGCTCTGTTAGATGATGTTGATGCAAGTTCAGTTATTCGGGCTTGCCAGGTAGATCTGGAAGAATTGCGAAAGCGCTTAACCAACTATATTCAGTCAGAATTAGATGTGCAGATTAGAGCTGGTGAAGATACAAAACCAACAACATTTTTTCAGCGTGTTATTCAGCGTGCGGTGATTCATGCTCAGTCAGCTGGAAAAGATGAAGTGTCAGGAGCAAACGTGCTTGTTGCAATTTTTTCTGAACATGAAAGTCATGCAGCATATTTTCTCCAAGAGATGGGAATGACGCGCTATGATGCTGTACGTTTCATTTCACACGGTATTACACGTGATGATGGGTTATCGATGTTGCTTGAGGATCTTGAAGAACAATTAGATCAGCAGACTTTAGACAATGGTGAGAAGGTAACGAGTGCATTGTCTGCTTATTGTATTGACCTCAATTATAAAGCACGCAATGGTAAAATTGATTTGTTGATTGGTCGTGACATAGAAATTTTACGAATGATTCAGGTTTTATGTCGGAGATCGAAAAACAATCCGCTTTTGGTAGGTGATCCTGGAGTTGGAAAAACTGCTATAATTGAGGGCTTGGCAAAGCGCATTGTTGATGGGCAAGTGCCTGAAGTTTTATCAAATGCAACGATATTTTCCCTTGATATGGGAGTACTTATTGCTGGTACGCGTTACCGAGGTGACTTTGAAGAACGGTTAAAACAAATTGTTAAGGAATTTGAAGAATATCCAGATGCTATTTTATTTATTGATGAAATTCATACATTGATTGGAGCAGGAGCTGCATTAGGAGGAAATATGGATGCGGCAAATCTTTTAAAACCTGCATTATCTTCTGGAACTATTAGGTGTATTGGTTCGACAACTTACAGGGAATATCGCAGAATTTTTGAACAAGATCGAGCTTTAGATCGGCGTTTCCAAAAAATTGATGTTAACGAACCTTCTATTCCAGAAGCGATTAAAATTTTGCAGGGATTAAAGACTTATTTTGAAAATTTTCATCAGATCAAATATACTAATGAAGCGATGAAGGCATCTGTAGAATTATCTTCACGTTATATGATTGATCGTCGGTTACCTGATAAAGCAATTGATATTATTGATGAAAGTGGTGCAGCGCAAAAGCTTTTGCCAAAAAAACAACGAAAAAAGAGTATAGGTGTTAAAGAAATTGAAGCGACTGTTGCTGCTATGGCGAGGATTCCGCCGAAAACAGTTTCTAGAGATGAGCAGAAGATTCTTAGCAAGCTTGAAAAAGAACTTAAACATGTTATTTATGGGCAAGATCAGGCAATTACGTCATTAGTATCATCAATTAAACTGGCGCGAGCAGGATTACGCGAATCAGAAAAACCAATAGGCAGTTATTTATTTTCAGGACCAACAGGTGTAGGAAAAACTGAAGTTGCAAAACAGCTCGCATCTTCTTTAGGAGTTGAACTGTTACGTTTTGATATGTCAGAATATATGGAACGCCATACTGTAGCGCGTTTAATCGGTGCTCCCCCAGGTTACATAGGATTTGATCAAGGAGGGCTTCTTACAGATGCAGTTGATCAGAATCCTCATGCAATCTTACTCTTGGATGAGATCGAAAAAGCTCATCCAGAGTTATTTAATATTTTATTGCAGGTTATGGATTACGGTAAGTTAACAGATCATAATGGCAAAAAAATTGATTTTCGTAATATCATTTTAATTATGACAACCAATGCTGGTGCTTCAGATATGGCAAAGTCAGTTATCGGGTTCAGCAAAGTGCGTCGTGAGGGTGATGATATAGAAGCAATCAATCGGCTCTTTACACCAGAATTTCGTAATCGGTTAGACGCAATCATTCCGTTTGCACCTTTATCTCAGTTAATCATCAAACAAATTGTACAAAAGTTCATTTTTCAGCTTGAAGCACAATTAGCTGAGCGAGGGATTTGTTTTGAATTAAGTCCTTCTGCAATGGTTTGGCTTGTCAACAAAGGATACGATTCTCAGATGGGTGCGCGCCCATTGAGTCGTGTTATACAAGAGTATATTAAGAAACCATTAGCTGACGAAATTTTATTTGGAAAATTGCGTAATGGCGGCATGATTCGCGTATTGACAGATGAATCAAACGAAGAAAAAAAGAAGCTGCAATTAAAAATTTCAACTTCTAATATGTCTGTTGGTGCAAAGAATAGCAAAACAACACATTTTACAAAAAAAACGCGTAGAGAAAAAAAGCTCAGCAACTTAAAAATGCTTTAAAGAGCAGCACGGATTTTTTGTGCGTTCTCTTCAAGTATTTCTGTAGGCGTTACAACGTTGTTATGGGGGGTAAGCTCTATTCCTTCCATACGTGGTATAACATGAAAATGGAGATGATAAACAGTTTGTTGGCTAGCTGCTTCATTAAATTGCATAACTGTTACACCATCTGCTTGAAACGCTTTTTTGACGGCTTTAGCGATTTTTTGAACAGCTTTGATAACTGGAAACAATGTCTCAGTATCTGCGTCTAGCAGGTTTCTAGAGCCTTTTCGGGGAATAACTAGTGTGTGGCCTGGTGCTTGTGGCATGATATCCATGAATGCAATCACCTCTTCATCTTCATAGACACGAACGGAAGGGATTTCATTACGAATTAATTTAGCAAAAATATTGTTATTATCATAAGCTTGTTTCATACAAATGTTTCCTTTCATTTGTTCTGAGTTTAGAATTTTAATTTCAAAACGGGAAAATGTAAAAGGTTGGTAAAGTGTTAAACAAAGAGTGATTTTACTTTTAATCTCACGTTATGTATGTGCTATCATTATTGGAAGTTTAGATTTCTATAATAGCTTCAATTTCTACTGGAACATCCATAGGAAGAGAGGTCACGCCAATAGCAGAACGAGCATGTTTTCCGTTTTCACCAAGAATATTAACGAGTAAATCAGAAGCTCCATTGGCAACAAGAGGAATATCAGTAAAATGAGGAACAACAGCAACAAAAACAGTGATTTTTACCACCCGTTTTATTTTATTTAAATCACCAAGAGCCATTTTGATTTGTGCGAGAATGTTAAGAGCACAAACTTCCGCTGATTTTTTTGCTTGTTTAGCGCTAACTGTTCCCCCTACTTTACCAATTGTTATTGGTTTTCCATTGAAAAGAGGGAGTTGTCCTGAGATAAAAAGTTGGTTGCCGCTTTGTGAAGCTGTTACGTAATTGGCAATGGGAAGTGCTGCTTCAGGAAGAATGATTCCAAAATTTTTTAGACGATTTTCAATCATATCGGTCATAATTTAAACTCCATGAGCTATTTATAATACCATCCATTGCACGAGTTATTTTCTGATTTAAGGAAATATGTGGTTAATTGAGAAGTTTAGCCTTTTTAGCTTTGTTGTATGATAGTATGCAGCGGGCAAAAAATTGGAAGTTGGGAATGTTCAGGTCATTATTTATATTAATTTTATATATTGTTCTTTTATGTACTGCAAGAGCTGAAGAGTCCATTTTTATTGCACCTCATCGAGCAATTTATGATTTTCAGCTTGATAGTGTTTCTCATGAAATGGCAATTTCGGGAATGACTGGACGAATGGTTTATGAACTCACCGGTTCAGTATGTCAGGGCTATACCACACGTTTTCGTTTTATCAGTCGTATTCATATTGAAGATATGCCGGTGCGCTTAACAGATCAACAGACTACGAGTTATGAAACAGGTGATAGTCGTACATTTCATTTTAGTGTTACGGATCAGGTTGGACAAGAGGTTGCTCATCGTACCGAAGGGACAGCTGAGCGTATTCGAGATGGAATTATAGTTAAACTGAAAAAGCCTAAAGAGGAAGAATATAAGCTTGCAACAGTTGAGTTTCCAGTTATGCAACTAAAGAATATTATCCGACATGCAAAAGCGGGTCGACACTTTTATTACACTACAGTATTTGATGGGACAGATAAAGCAGACAAAGTTATTAAAGAAAGTGTAGTTATTGGGGAGAAAATGCTGCCGCTATCTGATGCTGAATCAAAAAAAATCGGAAAATTAAATGAAGAGAAAACTTGGCCTGTTACGATTTCTTATTTTGATGATGTAGAAAAAAAAGATGGTTTGCCAGTCTATCGTACCAGTTTTCTCCTATATGAGAACGGCGTTATGAGGGACCTTCGTGTGGATTATGGAACCTTTGCGGTGCGTGCTAAATTGAACAGTCTTAAATTTCTCGAGGTTGAGAAGAATCCAAATCAATGTAAACATTAAAGAATTGTAGAAAATAGCTTGAAAAAGAATCAAATATTAGTATGTTTACACTATTCCACACGCGGAGTTTGGGTATTTGCAAATAAAAAACTAGCAAGTATCCTCCGGTAGTAGGTTTATCTACTTTTTCCGCGGAGGTTAAACCGGAAAGGATAAACTATGGCACTACCAGATTTTACTATGCATCAGCTTTTAGAAGCTGGTGTACACTTTGGTCATCAGATTCATCGCTGGAATCCAAAGATGACTCCCTATATTTACGGTCAGCGTAATAATATCCATATTATTGATCTTGCTCAGACTGTTCCACTTTTACACCAAGCACTTAAACTTGTTTCAGATACGGTTGCGCGTGGTGGTCGTATTCTCTTTGTGGGTACTAAGCGTCAAGCATCTGATATTATTGCTGATGCAGCGAATCGCTCGGCGCAATATTATGTTAATGCGCGTTGGCTTGGTGGTATGCTCACAAACTGGAAAACAATCTCCCATTCTATACATCGTTTGCGTAAGCTTGACAAAATTCTTGCTGCTGAAGCACAAGGTTTTACTAAAAAAGAACGTTTAAATCTTGAACGTGATCGTGAAAAGCTTAATCGTGCGCTTGGTGGCATTAAGGATATGGGATCTGTTCCAGATCTTATATTTGTTATAGATACAAATAAGGAGAATATTGCTATTCAAGAAGCAAAACGTTTAGGTATTCCTGTTATTGCTATTATTGATACCAACTGCGATCCTGATGACGTTACATATCCGATTCCGGGTAATGACGATGCATCACGTGCAATTTCTCTTTATTGTGATCTTTTTGCTCGCGCAGCTCTCGATGGTATTGCTCGCCAACAAGGTGCAATGGGTGTTGATTTAGGTGCTCAAGCTGATGCGCTTGTGGAATCTGTTTTAGAAAATACAGTTCCGATTTCCGAATAGTATTAACAACATCTGTTAGGGTATTTATTTTCTAAAGAAGAAGTATAGGGTGTGCGTAAGAGTTTCTTGTAGTACGCTTTCATCGTTACAAAATAAAGAGGTAAATATGAGCATTACTGCTGTACAAGTAAAAGAACTCCGAGAATTGTCAGGCGCTGGTATGATGGACTGTAAGACGGCGTTAACAGAGACTAATGGTAATATGAAAGCTGCTGTTGATTGGCTTCGTAAAAAAGGGATAGCTAAAGCAGATAAAAAAGCTGGTCGTGTGGCAGCCGAAGGATTAATCGGAGTTGCATCAAAAGATTTAAATGCAGTTTTAGTTGAAATTAATTCTGAAACGGATTTTGTAGCGCGCAACGATGTGTTCCAAGACATTGTACGTAATGTGGCAACAGCTGCTTTGGATACACAGGGAGGGATTGACGCTGTTTCCGCGTCTCTTTACCCTGGTTCCGAGAAGACTGTAGAGAGTATAATTAGAGATGCCATTGGTACCATTGGCGAAAATATGACATTTCGGCGTTCTGCTAAATTATCTGTTGAAAATGGTGTTGTTGCTACTTATGTGCACAACAGTGTGGCTGATGGTCTTGGCAAACTTGGTGTTTTGGTTGCTATTGAGACTACAGGAAATAAGGAAGCTGCAGCTGCTTTTGGTCGGCAGGTTGCAATGCATATTGCTGCAACTAATCCATTAGCGCTAACAGCTGTAGACGTTGATGCTAATGCTATTGAACGTGAAAAGGCGATTTTCTCAGATCAAGCGCGTCAGTCTGGGAAGCCTGAGAATATCATTGAAAAAATGGTGGAAGGGCGGATGCGTAAGTTTTTTGAAGAGGTTGTTTTACTTTCTCAAGCTTTTGTTATGAATCCTGATATAACTGTCGAAGCAGCTTTAAAAGATGCTGAAAAATCAATTGGTGCACCAGCAAAAATAACAGGTTTTATTCGTTTTGCACTAGGAGAAGGTGTAGAAAAAGAAGACACTGATTTTGCTGCAGAGGTTGCCGCAGCTGCAAAAGGATAGCTATTTGTAGATTATTGTTAAGGGGTTGAAGACATAACATTGATTATAAAATCACTGTGAGAGAAAGGGTGATTATTGAGAGGGCGTCACGTGATAAGGTGGTGCCCTTAGTGTGTTGAAAGCAAAAAATAAATATGCTTTTGGGGAGATTATCAATGACATTAACGCTACAATATAAGCGTATTCTTTTAAAGGTTTCTGGTGAAGCTCTTATGGGAGGGCAGAGCTTTGGAATTGATGTTTCCGTTGCAGATCGTATTGCTGCTGATATTGCTGAAGTGCGAGCGATGGGAGTGGAAGTCGCTATTGTTATAGGTGGGGGAAATATTTTTCGTGGAGTTGCTGTTGCTTCGCACGGTGGAGATCGTGTGACAGGTGATCATATGGGAATGCTTGCAACTGCTATTAATTCTTTAGCGTTGCGGACATCATTGTCAAAATTAGGAGTTGAAACGGTTGTATTATCTGCAATTGCTATGCCACAAATTTGTGAGAGTTTTTCACAGCGTAAAGCGATAGGTTATATGAATCAAGGGAAAGTCGTTATTTTTGCTGGCGGTACGGGTAATCCATTTTTTACTACTGATTCTGCTGCTACCTTACGTGCTGCAGAAATTGGTGCAGATGTTCTTTTGAAGGGAACACAAGTGGATGGTATTTATTCTGCAGATCCAAAGATAGATCCTACAGCTAAGCGTTTTGACCAATTAACACATGTCGAGATTTTACAATGGGGATTGACTGTTATGGATACAACGGCGGTCACTTTAGCACGCGAGAACAATGTACCGATTATTGTATATTCTATTCATCAAAAAGGTGGTTTAGCTAAGGTATTAAATGGAACTGGGAAGTTTACAATAGTATCAGAATAAGGAATAAGCTTCAAGGTATAATTGAAGGAGACAGAGAGTATGAGTATTACATCGATTATGGATGATCTAAAACGTCGCATGGATGGTGCTATTTCCGCCTTTAAACATGAGTTAGGTGGTTTGCGAACTGGACGAGCCTCTACCAGTTTATTAGAGCCCATAACAGTTGAAGCCTATGGTTCCGTTGTACATATAAATCAGGTTGCGAATATTTCTGTTCCAGAACCGCGGATGCTTTCAGTTTCTGTGTGGGATAAAACTATGGTAGGAGCTGTAGAACGTGCTATTCGTGATTCTGGTCTTGGTTTAAATCCCATCACTGACGGTATAAATTTACGTATTCCTTTACCTGAATTAAATGAAGAGCGCCGTAAAGAACTTGTAAAAATTGCGCATCAATATGCAGAGCAAGCTCGTGTTGCTACCCGACATGTTCGCCGGGATGGTTTGGATAATTTAAAAAAATTAGAAAAAGAAGGTGAAATTGGTCAAGATGAAGCGCATAGCCTGTCTGAGAAAGTTCAAAAACTTACGGATGAGACGATTGCTGATATTGATAAAATTTTAGCTGTGAAAGAATTTGAAATTATGCACGTTTAAGGCGATTTTTTGTTAGAAAAATATGTATTTGTGTTGTGTAACGTCCTTTATAGGTGAAAATAGGAAGTTTTGTAACTGTTAATAGCATCGTGTGGGGAAATGATAGCTGTATTCTGTAGAGACAAGATTGATTTGATGTCGTGGATATTTTTAGTTCTTTATATGTACATTGGATAAGATTTTCTATTGAACAGGACAATGAAAGATTGTTGTTGAGTTACATGATAAAAATATCTTTATTGAAGATCTTCAAGTATCCCAATGCAGATTTTGGGGAAGAGGTGATGCAAAGGTTGATGCCTTAATCTTGCTATTACTTTTCATTATGAGAGATGCAGTGATATAGGTTAAAGGATCTATGCTTGAGGTAATTCGTTTTTAGATGATTGGTAGTTTTTTAGAAAAATGCTTTTATATGAAGCGAATATCAGATTTAAAATTTCATAATTCACATAGATAGTGAATAGCGGCTTTCTCATTTTTAGGGTTAGTAGTGGTGTTTGAAAACATATTTTAAGTTTGATCTTGATATATATTGTATAGTTTTTGACTGGTTCGCTATTATAAATGCTATCTTGGTAGCGCGGATTATTTATGTTAAATTTTACAAAATTTGCAAAAATATGAATATAAAAACACTGTGTAGCAAAGTTTCTTACGTGCACTAGTTTTTGAGTTGTATTTTTTGTTTTTATCGTTTGGATGTTATTTTGTCTAATCTTTTTTATCGTATTCTGACGGCTTTTATTTTTGGCATTATTGCTTTGTTTTTAACTTGGTTTGGAGGAACTTTCTTTTTTTTATTTGTGTGGAGTATTGGAGGTTTTATTCTTTATGAATGGATTAGTATCACTAAAGAGATGTGGTGTATTTCACAAAAAGTATTAGCGAGTATTTTTTATTTAGTTTTTGGCTCTTTTTTGGTATCGAGTGTATCGGCTTCATTGATTTTTTGTGTTTTGATAGCTTTTGCAGCAGTGTTAGCTATTGGATCTATGGAAAAGAGTGCATGGGTTTCTGGGGGGTTTTTATACGCATCTTTTCCTGTCGTGGCTTTATCTTTTTTACGAGGACATGAAACGTTAGGATTCCGAATTGTTATCTTCTTGTTTATGATAGTGTGGGGAACAGATATTGCTGGATATTTTAGTGGACGCGCATTTGGTGGTCCTAAATTAGCTCCACAATTTTCTCCTAATAAAACATGGACAGGAGCAATTGGTGGTACGTTTGTGGGAGTTTCTAGTGGTCTATTGATTGCTTTTCAATTTTTTGACGTAAATTTAACCAATTTTTTTGTGCTATTCCTTGTTTTTATTTTATCAATTTTTTCGCAATTGAGTGATTTAGGGCAATCTTGGTTAAAAAGACGATTTTCTGTAAAAGATTCCAGTTCTTTATTACCTGGACACGGTGGATTTATGGATCGTATGGATGGATTAATTGGGGCTGCTTTTCTTCTTTATTTAATTGGTTCGTTTATGTCTGATATGAATACACCTTTTAATCTCTTTTGTATGATTTAATTGGGAGGAGATATTTTGGAACTTTTAAATCATATGATCACTGTGAGTGACTTAATTTTAAGAAGTTTGAGTATTCTTTTTGTTTTTATGATTATCATTTTAGTGCATGAAATTGGGCATTATCTCATTGGGCGATGGTGCGGTATTAAGGCATCAGTTTTTTCGCTTGGGTTTGGGCCAAAAATCGTAAGATATACAGATAAGCACGGCACACAGTGGCGTTTAGCGCTTATTCCTTTAGGAGGTTATGTAAAGTTTATTGGAGATGAAGAGGAAACGAATGTGCCATCATTTCAGTTATCTCAGACTGTTGATGGTTCATTTGTTAATGCGCATGCTTGGAAAAAAGCAGTAACTGTTTTTGCTGGCCCCTTATTCAATGTCCTTTTCACTGTTATTATTTTAACATTTTTTTTCTTTATTTATGGTCGTGTAACTATTGAACCAGTTGTTGGTTCTTTGGTAAAAGATTCTCCTGCCTTTCAAGCAGGTTTGGAATTAGGTGATCGTTTTGTTGAAATGGATGGTCAACGGGTTGAAAGTTTTGAAAATTTGATGAATTATGTGGCTTTTCATGGTGGAGATCCTATAGAATTTAAAATAGAACGTATGGGACAAGTATTTACGAGGGTAATTATACCAAAAGTAGTCGAACGAGATGATGGATTTGGTAATCGGGCTCAAAGTGGTATAATAGGTGTAGGGGTTCCTGTTGATCCGAATAATTCTATGCGTTTAGATCCAGCTTATGTAAAACATATCCGTTATGGTTTTATAAGAGCTATAAGAGAAGCATTGGAACGTGCTACTTTTATTGTTACCCAAACAATTTTTTTTATGAGTCGTTTACTAGGGGGGAAAGAAGATCATTGTCGGTTAAATGGACCTTCTAAGACTGTTAAAATTGCTTGGAAAGTAAGTGAAACAGGTTTTGTTTCTTTACTGAATTTTGCAGCTTTTCTTTCGATAGCTACTGGACTTATTAACCTTTTTCCTCTTCCACCACTTGATGGTGGGCATTTATTATTGCACATTATGGAGATCCTTACTGGAAGAGCAGTATCTGCTAAAATTCGGGAAATTGTTTTTCACTTAGGTTTTTTCATTATCCTTTTATTTGTGATTTTTACGCTTTTTAATGATTATTTTTGTTGGTTTAGTTAATTAAATTATGGAAAACATTTTATAAATTGGGTAATAATAAAAAAATGAATTGAAGGTCGTTTACCATGTCCACGAAATATTGTGGCGTTGTTTATTATAATCAGTAATTAAGGATAAAAAGTCTCGCTGTGAAATAAAGAGTTGTTATGGCGGTTAGCTTTTTGAAGCATGATGTTCAGGGAATAAGATAAGGTAAAAAAAGCCAATGACTATGAATTCAAAGTTTTTAAATGCAACATCTGTGTTGGTGTTAGGTATGGGAATGATTGCTCCAGCAACAGCCTTTATGTCAATTACGATGGTTGGAGAGGTACAGGCCTCTGTAGTTCGTTCTATTGAGGTTCATGGAAATAAGTTTGTGAGTGCTCAGGCAGTTCGAGACAATATAGATATTAAAGCTGGCCAGAATTTTTCCAGTAGCGATGTTGATGCTGCGGTAAAGCGTCTTTTTGGATTAGGTCTGTTTTATGATGTAAAAATAAATCAGGTTGGTGATAAACTGGTTGTGTTCGTTAAGGAATATGAGGTTGTGAATCAAGTGTTGTTTCAGGGGAATAAATCTCTAAAAGATCCTGATCTTAAACGATTCATTTCTTTAAAGCCCAATGAGCCTTTTAATTCTGCTAAGCTTTCAGCGGATGTTAATACGATTCGTGAAGCTTATAAAACTGTTGGTCGTAATAATATCGCTGTGACAGTTCAAACTATTAATCTGGGAAAAGGGCGCGTAAATGTGGTATTTAATGTTGTAGAAGGCCGAAAGACAAAAATTAGTGAAATCATATTTAAGGGGAATCATGCTTTTGCGAGTCGACGTTTGCGTGATGTAATTTCAACAAAGTCTTCAGGAATGTTTTCATTATTGTTGGGAGGTGATGTTTATAGTGAAGAACGTTTAGCGGCTGATGAAGAAGCTCTTCGTCGTTTTTATTATAATCGTGGCTATGCAGATTTTCGTGTTGTTTCTTCTAAAGCAATTTTTGATGAAGCGAGTAATACATATAAAATTTATTTTATTCTTGATGAGGGAGCGCGCTATAAAGTTAGCGATGTTCAGGTTGAAAGTGATATTGATGGGATTGATATTCAGTCCGTAAAGGGGATTATTAAAACCCGGTCAGGTGATATTTATAGTGCCGAGGACATTGAGCAGTCTATTGCAATTATTAATAATAAAGTTGCTGATTCTGGATATGCTTTTGCTAAAATTGAGCCACGGGGAAATCGTGACTTGGCAAATCACACAATTTCGATTTTATATAACATTGAACAAGGTCCACGCGCTTATATTCAGCGTATTGAAATACGTGGCAATGAAAAGACACGCGACTATGTCATTCGCCGTGAGATTGATTTAAATGAAGGGGATGCTTACAATCAAACTTTAGTGCAGCGAGCAAAGCGTCGTTTAGAAAGTTTAGGCTTTTTCAAAGCTGTTAATATTTCAATGATTCCTACAGATCAATCTGATCAGGTTACTTTAGTTATAGATGTTATTGAAGCTCCAACAGGAGATCTTTCTTTGTCTGGAGCATATACAACAGGTGGTACAAGTCCTGGTATGTCACTTGAAGTATCTGTTACAGAACGTAATCTTGGAGGACGTGGTCAGTATGTTCGTTTAGGATTAGGGGCTGGGCAAGAGAAATCTCGTAATTATAATTTGTCGTTTGTTGATCCTTATTTCTTGGGGTATCGTTTATCTGCTGGTGTTGATATTTTTCGTAGTACTTACCGTGCTGATAAAGCATATGATGTACGACAAACTGGTGGGACTCTTCGGTTTTCATTACCCATTAATGATCAGTTATCTGCGAATTTAGCTTATTCTTATGTGCAAGAAGAATATGATTTTGGTAAAGAGTATGATTTAAGCAAAGAGGCTAATATAATAGGATTATATGAAAAGTATTCTGGTGCAATTGTTCAAGCAGCCAAGCATAGCCCTTGGAAACGTTCATCAATTAGTTATGGTTTGACCTATAATACTATTGACGATATGAAAAATCCGCATGATGGGTGGTACGTGCGTATTCTTCAGGAGTATGCGGGGCTTGGCGGAAGTGCAAAGTTCTTGAAGACAACTGGTAAAGCAATGATGTATAAAACGCTTTCTGAACAAATGGATCTTGTCGGTTTACTTTCCTTTGGGGGTGGATATATTCACGGACTAAGCCGAGATGGTGTACGTATCTTTGATATGTTTAAAATAAATACTGATATGATTCGAGGATTCAAATACAATGGAATAGGTCCCCGTCAGATTTCCAATAAAGGTGAAGCTTATTTCTTAGGGGGAACGACATATATGAATGCAACTGCTGAAGTACAATTTCCTATACCTGTTGTGCCTGAAGGATTAGGATTACGGGGTGCTTTATTTATGGATGTTGCAACGCTCTATGGAAATAATTATCAACCTGTTTTTCAGGGTGAAACGCCTGTAACACATACTAAAATTTTTTGGCGTTCATCTGCAGGTGTGAGCTTGATGTGGGACTCACCATTTGGTCCACTCCGTTTTGATTATGCTTGGCCAGTAACAAAGCAGGAAGGTGATCGTTTGCAAAAATTGAACTTTGGTATTTCTACGAAGTTCTAATTTGAGTTTTCTTTAGAGAGAGAAATTGTAGAGAATGGGTTAGGCTGGGGGAGAAAGTGTTTTGATGGCGGATACATTTTTTTTTACGCCGTCCCGGCGATTGACGGTTGCTAATGTTGCAGAGTTGACAGGTGCAAAACTTCTTAATCCAGAGTTTTCTAACACAGTTATAAATACTCTTTCTTCACTTGAGAGTGCTGTGGAAGGTTCTCTCGTGTTTGTAGAGCACCGAAAATTTTCTGATGCTCTAGTCGGAAGTTCTGCTGTAGCTGTTTTTTGTACAAATGAAATCGTTTTTAAAGTTCCTGAATCTATGGCTATTTTGGTTACATCCACACCGCAGCGTGATTTTGCCCAAATTGGACGCATCTTATTTCCTGATTCTGTGAAGCCAATGCCTTGGTTTGGACAGAGAGAAATTTCACCACATGCGCATATTCATCCAAGTGCTAAATTTGCACATGATGTATGTATTGAAGCGGGAGCTGTTATTGGCCGAAATGTTGAGATTGGAGCAGGAACTCTTATTTCATCTACGGCTGTTATCGGTGAAAATTGTCGTATTGGACGTGATTGTTATATTGGTCCCAAAGTGACAGTTCAGTATTCTTTAATAGGTGATAGAGTTCAACTTTACCCTGGTGTTTGCATTGGGCAGGATGGTTTTGGTTATGTTGGCAGTGTTTCCGGAATTGAAAAAGTCCCCCAACTTGGTCGTGTTATCATTGAGGATGGTGTAGAAATTGGCGCGAATACAACAATTGATCGTGGAACATTTGACGATACCATTATTGGTGAAGGGAGCAAAATTGATAATTTAGTTCAGATTGCACACAATGTAAAAATTGGTCGCTATTGTCTTATTGCTGCCCAATGCGGGGTTGCTGGAAGTACATCAATAGGTGATATGTCTCAACTTGGTGGGAGCGTTGGGGTAGCAGATCATATTATAATAGGTAAATGCGTTCAAATTGCTGCTGGTAGTGGTGTTATGAATGATATTCCAGATGGAGAAAAATGGGGAGGAAGTCCAGCGCGGCCATTTAAGCAATGGTTTCGGGAAGTAGCGGCGTTGCGTAATATTGGCAAAGTTAAAAAGGAGAAACGCTAATATGATCAACACCGAAGAAATTAGAAATTTAGAGGCTGTGGATATTGAAAAATTGCTATCAATATTACCGCATCGTTATCCATTTTTATTAATTGATCGCATCGTTGAAATTAGTGGTGAGCAAGAAGCTATTGGTATTAAAAATATAACGATTAATGAACCACATTTTATCGGACATTTTCCTGCAAAGCCAGTTATGCCTGGAGTATTGATTTTAGAGGCTATGGCACAAACAGCGGGCGCAATTTCACTTTTAAGTTTAGGATATAAGCAAACAAATTTGGTTTATCTTATGACTGTTGATAATGCAAAATTTCGTAAGCCTGTTGTGCCTGGTGATCAACTAAAGATTCATGTTCAACTTTTAAAAAAAAGATCTGGCATGAGACGTTTTTCATGTGTTGCAAAAGTAGAGAATGTCCGCGTCGCTGAAGCAGAAATTGCTGCGATGATTATCGATGAAGAATAAACAATATTAATAGGAATTTAAAAATGTCCGGTACGAAAATCCATCCAACGGCTCTTGTGGAAAAGGGAGCGCAGCTTGGTGAGAATGTACGAGTTGGACCATTTTGTCATATTAGTTCAGAGGCTGTTATTGGCGATGGATGTAGCTTGATGAGTCATGTTGTAATAATGGGAAACACGATGTTAGGGGGTAATAGTAAAGTATTTTCACATGCAGTTTTGGGGGCAGATCCGCAAAATAATAAACATAAAGGAGGGCATACAACACTTTCTATTGGTAAAAATTGTACGATTCGTGAAGGTGTAACAATGCATAGAGGTTCTGATTCGAGTATGGGAATGACGATTGTGGGTGATAATTGCCAATTTTTTTGTTATGCACATATCGCCCATGATTGTCATGTAGGAAATCATGTAACATTTGCAAATAATGCGATGATTGCTGGTCATGTTACTGTTGGTGATTATGTTATTATTGGTGGAGGTGCTGCTGTTCACCAGTTCGTTCGTATTGGGCATCATGCATTTGTTGGTGGTGTATCCGCACTGGTTGGTGATTTAATTCCTTACGGAACGGCTGTTGGTGTGCAGGCAAAACTTGCAGGATTAAATATTATTGGTATGAAGCGTGCAGGCCTTGAACGTAAAGATATTCACGCATTACGCCATGCGATTTCTATGCTTTTTGATCATAGTAAGCCGTTTAAAGAGCGTGTCAGTGATGTTGCTTCTTTCTATTCTACTTCTCAGTCTGTTGTTGATGTAGTTAATTTTATTAAAGAAGAAGGAAAACGTTTTTATTGTACTCCAAAATTTGAAGGTAATAAAATAAAAGAGAGCAAGGATTAAAAATGCCTGTCTCTGGTACCAGAAGTTTTTTTTCCGGCCGTACTGCTATTATAGCAGGAAATGGTATTCTACCTATCACTGTTGCGCAAGAACTTGAAAGACATGGTCAGAATCCTTTTCTTGTGCTTTTGCGTGATGAGGCAGATACTGAGCTTTATCGTTATGAGCATTGCGAGTTGTCAATTGTCGAATTAGCTCGACTCGTTAAAATCTTAAAAACAGCAGGAATTTGTAATATTGTGTTGGCAGGTGGTGTAAAAAAACGGCCACTTCTTACACAATTGCGACTCGATTGGACAACATTTTTAGCTTTTCCTAAATTAATCGGAGCTTTGAAAAAGGGGGATGATGCATTATTAAAAGCTTTTATAAGGATTATAGAAGCGCATGGTTTTTATGTTATTGGTGCTCATGAGATAGTACCAGATCTTTTAGCTCCAGTAAAATTTGATTTAACATTACGGAGGGCTACTCAAAAAGAGAAAAAAGATATTTCCTTAGCATTAAAAGCAGCAAAGCTTTTAGGTCAATTAGATATTGGGCAAGCAGCAGTAGCTATAAATGGAAGGGTAATTGCAGTTGAGGGAGCAGAGGGAACTGATAATATGCTGTGGCGAGTTTGTGAAATGCGAGAAAGAGAGCAAATTCCGCCTAAAGGTGGAGTTCTTGTTAAATGTGCGAAACCGCAACAAGATTATCGTGTTGATCTACCATCAATTGGGCCTACAACAATAATGAATATTGCCAAAAGTGGGCTGTCTGGCATTGCGATGGAAGCAAATAAAAGTCTCATATTATCAGTAAAAACAACAATAGAAAAAGCCAATGAATATTCCCTGTTTATAGAAACATTTGAAAAATTTGATCATGAATAATTGTCTCTTAAAAATTGCTGTTGTTGCAGGCGAAGAATCTGGTGATTTACTTGGAGCAGATTTGATTTCTTGTTTGTTACAACAGACAGGATATAATATTCATTTGATTGGTGTTGGTGGGAGACATTTAAAAGCATTAGGTTTAAAAAGCTTCTTTAATTCTCATGATATTTCTTTAATTGGTTTAGGAGCAGTGGTAAGAAAACTGCCATTATTGCTGTTGCATATTCATAATCTATCCAAATTTATCGTTCAAGAGAAGCCCGATTGCTTAATTATTATTGATAGTCCAGATTTTACTCATCGTGTTGCAAAAAAGGTGCGTATTTTAGCACCTTCTATTCCTATTATTAAATACATTGCTCCAACCGTTTGGGCATGGCGCCCAAAGCGAGCTAAAGCTATGCGTAAATTTGTTGACCATATTTTAGCAGTTTTTCCTTTTGAAGAAAAGATTATGCAGGATTTGGGAGGTCCTGCCACTACTTATGTTGGACATCGTCTTTTAACATATCCTCCGCTCCTGACTGCCCAATTTAAAAAAAAATGCCAATTAGAAAAAAGATGCTTGTGTGGTGAACAAACATTATCGTCGACGTTAGTTATTTTGCCTGGATCACGCAATTTGGAGATTCGCTCTTTAATGCCGATTTTTCGGGAAGCAGTGGAAATTCTTGGACAACGCATCCCTCATTTACGTATTATTTTACCAACCTTACCGCATTTGGTGGATGAAATTCATGATTTTTTACAGGACTGGAAAAGCAAAGTAGAAGTTGTTATTGGTGAAGATGCAAAATGGTGTGCTTTTGCGGAAGCTGATGTTGCACTTGCAGCTCTTGGAACGGTTTCACTTGAATTAGCATTGGCAAAAATTCCAATGGTTCTTTGCTATAAGCTTGATCTTTTTTCTAGATTATTCATTTTTTCCAAAGTGATGTTATGGAGTGCTGCTCTCCCAAATATTATTTCTGATAAGCCTATTGTGCCGGAATATTTTAACGAATTTCTACGCCCTGGCATGTTAGCAAGGCAAATAGAACAGCTTTTGTATAATCCTTTATTACGACAGGCACAACTCGATGCTTTTGAAATAGTGGAACAGAAAATGAAAACTGAAGTACCATCGGGAGTTGTTGGAGCACAAACGATAATTAATCTTCTCGAAAAAATAAAACACTTAAAATTGTGCAGATAAAACAGCGTTGATAATTAATGTTTAATTTTAGCAAGAAACTCACGAGCCCGCTGGCTCTTAGGATTGGTAAAAAATTCGTCAGAAGCGGTATCTTCAATAATTTTTCCATTTTCTAGAAAAAGGATCCTTTTTGAGACTTCACGTGCAAAACCCATTTCATGAGTCACACAGAGCATCGTTATACCTGTCTCTGCCAATTGAACCATAACTTCTAAAACTTCTCCGACACTTTCTGGATCAAGAGCCGACGTTGGTTCATCAAAAAGCATCACTTCAGGTTCCATACAAAGTGCACGAGCAATCGCAACACGTTGTTGTTGTCCGCCAGAAAGTTGTAAAGGATATTTATTACAGTGTTTTTCAATGCCAACATTTGTCAGATAACGAATTGCTCTTTCTTGTGCTTGTTGTTTAGAAAGTCCTTGAACAGTCATAGGTGCTAAAATGCAATTTTGCATAACGCTCATATGGGGAAATAAATTAAAGTTTTGAAAGACCATTCCTATTTTAGAAAGAACATTTTTTTGCTGATACAGAGGAGCAGCATGAATATTAATATTATGGATACATATTGAACCTTCTTGTGCTTTTTCTAATTGATTAATACAACGAATCAAAGTTGATTTTCCTGATCCAGAAGGACCACAGATAACAATACGTTCGCCAGTTTTAACGTCGAAGTTAATGTTATAGAGAACCTGAAAATCTCCATACCATTTATTTAAATTCCGAATAGAAATTACGGAGTTTTGAGCAGTATAGACAGATTTATTATTTTCCAAATTCATCCTGTTGTATTCTTTCATTGATAAATAAATTTGTTAATTTAATGTTTTGATTTAGTAAGGATTTTTATGATTATTGTATTTATCGTAAATATCGGGTTAGATGGTATTCGATAAGAACAATAAAGCGATGAATGAACTCAACGGTAAGAAGATAGATAAGAGCAGCCCAAACATAAACTTGGAAATCGAATGTACGTGAATAAGTTAGTTTGGCGATTCCTACTAAATCATAAATAGTAACGAGTGAAGTAATGGCACTGGATTTAATCATTAAAATTAACTCATTGCCTAGGGGGCGTAATGCTAAAACCATTGCTTGCGGAAGAATAATTCTGAAAAATGTTACAGAATTGCTCAATCCTAATGCTTTTGATGCTTCACGTTGTCCAGTTGTTACAGATAGAAAGCTCCCTTTAAAGATTTCGGATTGATAAGCAGCAGAATTAAGAGCAAAAATGAAAATGCAACAATACCATGCGTTTTGAAAAAACCACCATAAACCAACTTGTTGCCAGAAGTTATTTATTGAACCAAGTCCGTAATAAAAAAGAAAAAGTTGGGCTAGTAAAGGAGATCCGCGGAAAAAATAGACATAAGCCTCTGCAACATATTGTAAAAACTTGTTATTTGACAAACGTGCAAACGCGATAAGCATACCAAGAAAAAAGCCAATGGAGCAAGCAAGAACAACAAGCTCGATAGTAACAAGAAAGCCCTCAATAAATTTGGGCCCATAACGGTTTAAAAGAGCAGGATTAAAAAGAAAATAAAGCCACTCAGGAATCATTAGTTTGATACCTTTCGATATTCTGCTTGAGTGTATATTTTCAGATAGTGCAGGATTGCAGAAAAAAATGCTGAAAATAACAAATAAAGTAAGCATGCCACAAAATAAAATAGCATAGGTTTATTAGTGGCTGCGACTGCTAAATTCGTTTGTCGCATAAGGTCAACAAGTGAAATGGTTGACACCAGGGATGTATCTTTAAGTAAAGTAAGCCAATTATTAGAAAGTCCTGGTAAAGCATTTTGGATGAGCTGAGGAAAGACAACATGAAAAAACGTTGTTGATCGTGAAAGTCCTAAAGTTCTAGCTGCTTCATATTGACCTTTATCAAAAATATTAAATGCTCCAAGCCAAACTTCACAAGAAAAAGCTGCAAGAACCATACTGAGTGCCAGAACACCAGCAACAAAAGCGTTTATGCTAAACATTATTTGAACATTAAGATAATCAAGAATAATTTGAATAATATTCTGCAATCCGTAGTAAACTAAAAATAAGGTTAAAAGCTCTGGTAATCCACGGAAGACTGATGAAAAGAGGGTAGCTATAATTTTAGCTATCTTAATATTGGATCGAATCATTACAGCGGTTAGAAGACCTAAGGGAAGTCCTAAGAGCGCACAGCATAAAGCTAATGATAACGTCATTCCTGCGCTAGACAGTATAACCATACCCCATCCTCCATTGCTAAATGATAGCAATGCTAAATCTTCAATCATTCTTGCTCACCTCATAAAGAGTTATGATAAAAGTTCTTTCAGAAATAAACGGTTTTTCTAATTTTAGTTCAGATCGATATTTAATAAATATCGAATGAAAAATATTTTTTCATAATTTTATCATAAGTTCCATCCAAACGAATTTCTTTTAGCGCTTCATTGAACTTATTTTTAAGATCATTATTATTTTGACGTATAGCAATTGCAATAGGAAATTCTGTTTCTTCCAGAATTCCTAAAAGACGGCAGCAATCTTTTCCTTCATTTTCAAGCCAGCTTAATGCTTGCAGTTTATCAGAGATAACTATATCAAGTCGACGGTTTAAAAGATCTCGATTAACTTCCATTGTTGTCGGATAGAGTTTGATATTTACTCCTTCAGAAGCATAATGATCTTCTGCGTAGGCAGCTTGTGTTGTATTTGATTGTACACCAAGATTTTTACCTTTAAAAGCTTTTGCTGAGATCTCTTTAATTTCTGAATCTTTGGTAACAATTATAGCAAGTGTTGTGTTATAGTAAGGATCTGTGAAATCAATCTTTTGTAAGCGCTCTTGTGTAGGAGCAAGAGAAGCAATGATAGCATCGTACTTTTTTGCAAGAAGACCGGGAATCATTCCCTCAAAGTCTTGAGTAACGATAGTGCATTCAATGTTCATTTTTTTACAAAGTGCATAAGATATATCAATATCAAACCCCTGAGGTTTATTATTTGAGTCAATATAACTAAATGGAGGATAGGAACCTTCACTTGCAATTTTTAGTGTTTGAGCATAGGCAGATTGGGTAAATAATGTTGCACTTATTGTAAGAGCTATTGCTAATAATTTCATTATGTTCTCCTGTTGAATAAACGAGGAAATATGAGATTGCCACATATTTATAATCTGTAAGCTCTTCTAGGAGCAATGCAAAAATTTATTTGTATTCGTTTTACTACTATGATGTTAAACAACATTATCAAAGAAATTATTTATTTTTCAAGTGTGAGTATGTTAAGCACAGGAAAGAGATAAACAATTCATTGATTATGGTGTATTATTATTTATATGAAACGATTTTTTCGTCATTTTTATTGTGTGATGCTCAGCTATTAGAAATATATAAAAATTGCCCTTTTGATAGATTTGTATATTATCTTCTAAAAAATAACAAAAATGTTAAATTCTTAATTGTTTTTGATCTCCTTATAAAGAGTGAGATAATATTTTTTAGAAATAAACGGTTTTTCTAATTTTAGTTCAGATCGATATTTAATAAATATCGAATGAAAAATATTTTTTCATAATTTTATCATAAGTCCCATCCAAACGAATTTCTTTTAGCGCTTCATTGAACTTATTTTTAAGATCATTATTATTTTGACGTATAGCAATTGCAATAGGAAATTCTGTTTCTTCCAGAATTCCTAAAAGACGACAGCAATCTTTTCCTTCATTTTCAAGCCAGTTTAGAGCGTGTATTTTATCGCAGATCATCAAATTAAGCCGACGATTTAAAAGATCTCGATTCACTTCTATTACTGTAGGATAGAGTTTAATGTTCACTCCTTCAGAAGCATAATGATCTTCTGCGTAGGCAGCTTGTGTTGTATTTGATTGTGCACCAAGATTTTTACCTTTAAAAGCTTTTGCTGAGATCTCTTTAATTTCTGAATCTTTGGTAACAATTACAGCAAGTGTTGTGTTATAGTAAGGATCTGTGAAATCAATCTTCTGTAAGCGCTCTTGTGTAGGAGCAAGAGAAGAAATGATAGCATCGTACTTTTTTGCAAGAAGACCGGGAATCATTCCCTCAAAGTCTTGAGTGACGATAGTACATTCAACGTTCATTTTTTTACAAAGTGCATAAGATATATCAATATCAAACCCCTGAGGTTTATTATTTGAGTCAATATAACTAAATGGAGGATAAGAAGCATCACTTGCAATTTTAAGCGTTTGAGTATAGGCAGATTGGGTAAATAATGTTGCACTTATTGTAAGAGCTATTGCTAATAATTTCATTATGTTCTCCTGTTGAATAAACGAGGAAATATGAGATTGCCACATATTTATAATCTGTAAGCTCTTCTAGGAGCAATGCAAAAATTTATTTGTATTCGTTTTACTACTATGATGTTAAACAACATTATCAAAGAAATTATTTATTTTTCAAGTGTGAGTATGTTAAGCACAGGAAAGAGATAAACAATTCATTGATTATATTGTATGATTATTTACACGAAACGACTTTTTCGTCATTTTATTCAAAAAATATAGACTTTAGCTTTGAAAAAAACTTAAGCACAAAGAAAGATTTAGCTCTTAAGAAAACAAAGGTAAAATATTTTTATCATAGCTATTATTGTAACGATACTTAGATCTTGATATAAAAAAATAATTGATAAGAAAGGTGTTTAAATAGTAATTCTTACACACTGTATTGGTAAAATTTCAGTTTGGGTAGGAAAGTCTTAAGAGCTTATTTCATTTTTTTATTTTTTGAAGAGAAATAGGAATTATTTGGTATTAGTTATAATAGCATTTTGCTTATTCCTTTACAAAACTTTAGGAGCAGAGAGAGCAAAATTCTTAACGTTGCAGAATTTTAGCACGTGGATCAATGATGATGAAGTAATATGAAGTTCTTTTTTCATTGAGTAGATAAGGATTGTAAGTAAAATCCTTCATCTTTTTGGGTAAAAACCTTGCGCATCTAGAAAAGAGTCTTCAGATTATTCTATTAATTTACCGAGTAAAGTCATTAGAAAATTTTCTTCACATTTCAATAAAGCCTTAGTAAATTGAAGCTTTATTAAGTGTTATTTTATTTCTTTAATTTATACGTTTATCCATAGGAATATATTCACGCATAGTATAACCTGTATAAAGCTGGCGAGGACGACCAATTTTTTGTGCGGGATCCTCAATCATTTCTTTCCACTGCGCAACCCAACCAACACTGCGTGCTAATGCAAAAAGAACCGTAAACATTTTAGTTGGAAAGCCCAAAGCCTTTAATGTAATACCAGAATAGAAATCGACATTAGGATAAAGTTTTTTCTCGACAAAATATTTATCATTCAGAGCGATTTTTTCGAGTTCTATCGCGATGTCAAGAAGTGGATCATTTTGGATGTTCAGTTCTTTTAAAACCTCATGACAGGTTTTTTGCATGATTTTTGCACGTGGATCATAATTTTTATAAACTCGGTGACCAAATCCCATAAGGCGGAAAGGATCATTTTTATCTTTTGCACGTGCAATAAATTCAGGAATTCTCTTAACAGAACCTATTTCTTGTAGCATCTTTAAGCATGCTTCATTGGCTCCACCATGTGCTGGTCCCCAAAGGCATGCAACACCTGCTGCAATACATGCAAACGGATTAGCTCCTGATGAGCCTGCAAGACGTACAGTAGATGTAGAGGCATTTTGTTCATGATCTGCATGAAGGATAAAGATTCGATCCATTGCCCGAGTAAGAACAGGATTAATTTTATATTCTTCACAAGGAACACAAAAGCACATACGGAGAAAATTTGCAGCGTAACTAAGATCATTTTGTGGATAAACAAATGCTTGTCCAATACTGTATTTATAAGCCATAGCAGCAAGGGTAGGAACTTTGGAGATGAGACGAATAGAAGCTATCATTCTTTGTTGAGGATCTGTAATATCAATAGAATCGTGATAGAACGCAGACATAGCTCCAAGGCATGCAACTATAACGGCCATAGGATGCGAGTCGCGACGAAATCCATGAAAAAAACGCGCAAATTGCTCGTGGACCATTGTGTGCTGCATAATACAGCGGTCAAAATCATTTTTCTCTTGTTGTGTTGGGAGTTCACCGTAGAGTAAAAGATAACAGCTTTCGAGAAAATCTCCTTTTTCAGCAAGTTGGTCAATAGGATAGCCACGATAAAGCAATAGCCCTTTATCACCGTCAATATAAGTGATTTTTGATTCACAAGAAGCAGTTGAGGTAAAACCAGGATCATAAGTAAAAGTATTTGTTTCTTTATAAAGAGAAGCAATTTCAATGACATCAGGTCCACTTGTACCTTTACGCACAGGAAGTTCTATTTTTTTGTCATTCACTATAAGGTGTGCTTTATTGTTAGACATTAGATATTCCTTTCAGATCATTTGCTCCTAAAATCAAGATATTGCTTCATAAGATAGGGAGATATATGAGTAAAGTTTCTCCTAGCTATATTGAAGAGTAGATTTACCTTAAAAGTTGGCTCATGCAATCTAAAAAATATTTTTATTTGTAATTTTACCAAATATATATTTCAACGATTTGAGAAAAGAAGCTAACTTTACAATTTGCATATTTGCATAAAGGTATTTGTGTGTGAAAGTTCATTATGCTGATAGGCTTGATCGTTAGCATGGGGTTGTGATAAGTTGATCATTGATACGATTGAGAGATTCATCCCGTCCTAATAAAATAAGAACATCAAAAACTCCCGGAGATATTGGCTGTCCTGTAAGAGCTGCTCGAAGTGGTTGTGCAATGGATCCGAATTTGAGGTTCTGTGTTTGTGCATAAGATCGAAGAGATTCATTTAGCGTTTTTGTGTCCCAAGAATGAACTGCTTTTAGGACAAGATAAACACCATTTAAAATGGCTTGTCCATTTTTATCTAACAACATTTGCGCTTTTTCATCGAGCTGTAATGGTCGCTGTGTGAAAATGAAAGAGGCATTATCAATAAGTTCGCATAGTGTTTTTGAACGTTCTTTCAAATTAGGCATAGCTTTAAGAAATTGAACACGACGTTTTTCATCAAGCTTTTCCATTATTTGTAAACCACCTTTAATTTCTGGCAAAATGTTAAGAGCAGCATCAAAAAGGTCTTGATCTGAACACATACGTATATAATGTCCATTGATAGCGTCGAGCTTTTTGAAATCAAAACGAGCTGCTCCTTTATTAATATCATCAATATCAAACCAAGAAATCATATCTTCGATTGACATTAGTTCGTCATTACCATGACTCCAACCTAGACGGACTAAGTAATTTCTCAAAGCAGAAGGAAGGTAGCCCATTGTTCGATAAGCTTCGACACCTAGTGCACCATGCCGCTTTGATAATTTTGCGCCATTTTCTCCATGGATAAGTGGGATATGTGCCATAACAGGAATATCCCATCCCATTGCATTGAAGATAATTATTTGACGGGCAGCATTTGTGAGGTGGTCATCACCACGTATGATATGTGTTATTCCCATATCATGATCGTCAACAACGACAGCATGCATATAAGTAGGCGAGCCATCAGAACGCAAAATAATAAAGTCATCCAGATCTTTATTAGGGAAGCGAACAATACCTTGAACACGGTCATGTACGATTGTTTCTCCATCTTGTGGTGCTTTGATGCGAATAACAGGTTTGATATCTTTAGGAGCTTTAGAAATATCACGATCTCGCCAACGTCCATCATAACGTGGTGGACGGCCTTCTGCGCGGGCATTTTCACGCATTTCTACTAATTCTTCAGGTGAAGCATAGCAATAATAAGCTTTTCCATCTTTTACCAATTGTTCGGCAACTTGGCGATGACGTGCTATGC
Organism: Bartonella alsatica; assembly: GCF_013388295.1. Taxonomy (NCBI): domain Bacteria; kingdom Pseudomonadati; phylum Pseudomonadota; class Alphaproteobacteria; order Hyphomicrobiales; family Bartonellaceae; genus Bartonella; species Bartonella alsatica. The sequence goes on from NZ_CP058235.1 coordinate 46,435, forward strand.
GCTCGAACTGCGAAATAGGAACACCATCATAACTAAGTCCCATCCAGTGTAAACCATCTATAATGGCTTTTACAGCGGCTTCTGTAGAACGCTCTCTGTCTGTGTCTTCAATTCGTAGTAGCATTTTACCACCAGTATGTTTAGCATAAAGCCAATTAAAGAGGGCAGTACGAGCACCTCCGATATGGAGGAAGCCTGTTGGTGAGGGGGCAAAGCGAGTAATAACGGACACGGATCTCTTCCTTTAAGATTAAGATGTTATTATAGGACTTTATGGAAGCATTATGTTAGCATAGGTGATAGGGGGAGCAATAGCCGCATTGCAAGTAAAGTGGGGATTTGCGAATGTTTAATCAAAATAAAGTTGAGGATAGTTTGTTCACAAGCGGTGAGTTGTCAGAAGGAAAAAAATCAAATTTGATATGGCAGGACGCTTCTTCTAGCTTTAATTATGTAAATAACATCAATTATGAAAAACAAAATATTTTTTTATTTACATCTTTAAAAGAAGCAATCACTTTTTTTTGGAAATGGTTAATAGATTGTATCAATAAAGAAATATCTTTTGGAATTCTTTTTCCCTTAATTTTATTCTTTTTTTCCATAGGAATCGTTTTCTATTTTAGTTTAGAGAGGGAACCAAGTTGGACACAATTTGGTGTGTTGCTGAGTATATTCGTTGGAATATTGTATATTTTACGGTTTTATCGAAGAATTTGGATTTTGGTAGGATTTTTGTCTTGTATTGTATTGGGTGCTTTGGCTGCAAAAATAGAAACCTACCGTATAGCTACACCAATGTTGAGCAGTGATGTTGTTACCACATTAACAGGGAGAATTGTTTCTATTGAATTAGGACAAAGAGGAGAATTTCGTTTAGTTTTAGATGTTCTGAGCACAAAAAAGCCGGTATTACATCATAGTCCTCACCGTGTTCGTTTGATGGCAAGACGTTTACCACATGGATTGGTAATTGGTGATGGATTACATGGAAAAGTCAAGATCCGAGCATTATCTGGGCCAGTTTATCCAGGAGGTTACGACTTTAGTTTCCATAATTATTTTAAAGGAATTGGTGCTCAAGGAGTTTATCTGGGAAAACCAAGCAAAATATCAGTTTCGCAACCTGATGGAATATTAGATATATTCTTACAGAAAATTGAAAATTTACGGACTAGCATGACGCAAAGAATCCGTAGAGCGATTGATGGAGAAAAGGGTAGTGTTGCAGCTGCTCTTATAACGGGTCAGAGAGCTGGTATTTCAAATGAAACAAATGAAGCATTACGTGTGGCTGGATTAGCTCATATTTTATCAATATCAGGTTTACATATGACTTTGTTAAGTGGCATAGTTCTTGTGAGCATTCGTAGTTTTTTAGCACTTTTTCCAGTTTTCTCATCCTATTATTCCACTAAAAAATTCGCTGCGGTTGCTGCATTAATGATGACAGCTTTTTATTTGCTACTATCTGGTGTAGCTGTATCAGCACAGAGAAGTTTTGTGATGATTGCTGTTATGTTGTTTGCTGTTTTGTGTAATCGTTCTGCTATAACAATGCGTAATTTCTCTATTGCGGGATTGATAACTCTCGCTGTCACACCGCATGAAATATTAGGGCCTAGTTTTCAAATGTCTTTTTCTGCCACTGCTGCTTTGATTGCTTTTTTTGACTGGAGGAGTGGGAAATTGTCTTCTCAGACAAGAAAAACTATCCCGTCTTATGTTGGAGCTGAAGTAATTCAGCTTGCGTTCTTACCAATTATTTCAATATGCGCATCTTCGTTCGTGGCAGGGATTGCCAGTGGAATTTATGCTGCTTATCATTTTTCCAATATTGCTTTCTTGAGTATTATCAGCAATGCTTTAGCTTTGCCTATAGTATCAGTCTTCGTCATATCTTTTGGATTAATCGCAGTCTTCGCAATGTTTTGGGACTTTGAATGGCTACCACTTCAAATTATGGGGTTTGGTGTTGATCTTGTGATAAAAATTGCTCACACTGTCAAATCCATTTCTCCTGCTTTTAATCCTGGATTTATGCCGTTATCTGCGTTGATTTTATTGAGTATAGGTTTAGTTGGAGTGACTTTTTGTAAAACATCCATCAGATTCTTTTTTGGTCTTTTTATTCTGGCTGGTATTTCCGTTTGTTTAGTGCATTCACCTATACAACTCATTATAGCAGATAGTATGAAGTTTGTAGGCGTTGTCGATGAAAAGAAATTATATATTGATCGTTACCATATTCCTAAGTTCACGACATCCATATGGAACAAAGCATTTGGAGTGAATGAGACGATTAAACCAACAAAATATGGCCCTTCTTTTCATGGACAGTTCATTTGTGATAACCATGTATGTGCGTCCTTATTAGAAAATGGATCGAGAGTGATTGTGTTGCATGAAAAAATAGATCGTTGTTTAGAGGCTGACATTATGATTAAAGCATTCGCATTGGATGATAAAATATGCATCAAAAAAACAAAAGTAGTATTTACTCCTCAACAATTATTATCACGAGGGAGCGTTATGATGACTAAAAGTGGAAAAATCATTTGGTCTTCAAGGGGATTTCATAGACCGTGGAATATACACAGGCAACATACACAGTAATTGTAAAACCTTTCGTGTTCTCGGTCTTTTTCGATATTTGATAACAATAAAAAAAGAAGATGATAAACTCATCTTTTTGTCTGTACTTTGTTATTGTAAGTTTATCAATTTCATTGAAGTTGGTTAATTTTTTGCAATTTTCTTCAAAATAGACAATGTTTTTGATATCTGAACAATTTATAATTTTGCAAAAAATATTTTATTGTGTGCAACTTATCGATAATGCACGATAAGACAAAAGTATTTATTGAATATAGAAAATGTCAATAAATTTTATAAACAGAGATAAAGTTGTTGATTATTCTATTTTACTCTTATCATTTATTTTATAATAATTAACATTTCTTCATCAATCAAAGGATGACGGATAAATTTATAACAGATTAAGACAGTAGGCTAGTTCGTTATTATCTAGTTTGTGATAACTATTACTGATTGGTAAAAGGTAAAGTAATTCATGAATGTTCAGCAGTTAAAAAAAATGGCGGCTTTTAAAGCGCTTGAATTTGTTGAAGATGGTATGCAGCTTGGTATCGGATCTGGTTCAACAGTAAATGAGTTTATTCATCTTCTTGGTGAGCGTGTGGCAGATGGCTTACGTGTGACTTGTGTTGCTACCTCGCAATATTCTGAGCAGCTCTGTCGTAAATTGAGGATACCTATCAGTACCTTAGAAAAAATACCTGAATTAGATCTTGATATTGATGGAGCGGATGAAATTGGTCCAGAGATGACTCTCATTAAAGGGGGAGGTGGGGCCTTGTTGCATGAAAAAATTGTAGCATCAACATCTCATGCAATGCTTGTCATCGCTGATGAAACAAAGATGGTGAAAAGACTTGGTGCTTTTGCATTGCCCATTGAAGTCAATCCATTTGGTATGCATACTACACGTAAAGCCATAGAAAAAGTAGCTGATGATTTAGGACTTTCTGGAGAAGTTGTATTGCGCATGAATGGAGAAACCCCTTTTAAAACAGATGGAGGTCACTTTATTTTTGATGCATTTTGGGGCTGCATTTTGCAACCAAAATCATTATCAGATGCACTTCTTGCAATTCCTGGTGTTGTAGAGCATGGTCTTTTTTTGGGATTGGCTTCGCGTGCAATTATCGCTATGGCTGATGGCCAAATAAAAGTTTTAGATTCCTTTGATTTTTAGAGAAGACTGTTTACATGAAGAAGTGTTAGCACAATAAAAAAAGATATTGAAGATTTGAAATAAAATAATAGATTTCAATTATAATTATATCGGGATAATCATTAAATGAAAAAGATATTTTTTTGTCAGCGTTTTTTCGTATATTTTAGTGCAATTGCTATTTTGATTCTGAATATTGGAATGGCTCATGCACAAGGTGTGAGTGTTCAACATTTAAATTCAGCTAGAAAAGCTATCAGTGCCATTCGTGCGACTGACCAATTTGATAATTTTTTACCAAATGCGGCACGCGATCTCAAAGATGAACTGATAGGCGATGATCCCAATTTGGCAACTGCTATTTCTGATATTGTTGATAAGCAAGCGCTTGCTTTGGCTAAACGACGCTCTGATTTGGAGAAAGAAATTGCTCATGTATATGCAAAATATTTTACTCAAAAAGAACTTGATGCAATCACGGCATTTTATAATTCTGATACCGGTAAAAAATTTTTGACAGAAGTTCCAAACCTTGCCCATGATGCTTATTCTACATTTGATACATGGCGTGCTGCTCTTATGCAGGATCTTATAAAAAATGTGAAAAAGGAGATGTCTGAAACACTTAATTTAAGTAATTCCATTATGCCTACTAATTCAAATACTTCAAAAAATGAAAAGTAGTTTAATTATATAATTACAATAACGCGCGATTCCTATTTATTTTAAAGAGCGGCGGATTCTTCGCCATTTTTAATAAAAGTGTTTTTTAAAAGGTATCGCTTTATAGAAAAAATGGCTCTTGAAAATAAAAAAGACTTTCATTTGATAATAACATGACCATAGCTTATTGATACGAACGTATGAGAAGGAATAGCTCGTGGAATCTTTTGATTTATTTGTTATTGGAAGTGGTTCTGGTGGGGTACGTGCTGCACGTCTTGCTGGAGAACTTGGTAAACGTGTCGCTATAGCAGAAGAATATCGTATAGGGGGAACTTGTGTTATTCGTGGTTGTGTTCCCAAGAAATTATATGTTTATGCCTCACAATATGCAAAAGAGTTTCGTCAAAGTGTGGGTTTTGGATGGCAGTATGCGGATCCAATTTTTAGCTGGGAAAAATTAGTTGAGGCTAAAAATAAAGAAATATCAAGATTAGAAGAGCTTTATCGCAAGGGATTACAAAGTAACAATGTTCATATTTATGAGAGTCGTGCTGTTTTTGTGGATGATCACACATTAGAACTCTCTGTGACAGGTGAGCGGGTTAGAGCGGAAAAAATTTTAATCGCGACGGGAGCAAAAATTGCACCAAACACTGCAATAAGAGGAAGTGATTTGTGCCTTACTTCCAATGAAATTTTTGATCTTGAAAAACTTCCACAATCAATAATTATTGTTGGTGGTGGATATATAGGTGTTGAATTCGCTAATATTTTCCATGAATTAGGTGTGAAAACAACGCTACTTCATCGTGGTGACTTAATTCTTCGTAACTTTGATTATGATTTACGACAATTGCTTAATGATACAATGATTAAAAAAGGGATTTCTATTATTTATGGAGCAGCAGTTTCTAAAGTGCAAGCTGTAAGAAATTATTATAATGTCGTTTTATCAAATGGACAAACAATTAGTGCTGATCGAATTATGTTGGCTACAGGGCGTGTACCAAATACAACGGATTTAGGACTTGAAAGAGCCGGTGTTAAAGTGAACGAGTTTGGTGCAATTATTGTTGATGAAAGAATGACAACAAATGTACCCCACATTTGGGCTGTGGGTGATGTAACAGGGCATATTCAATTGACACCTGTTGCGATTCATGATGCAATGTGTTTCGTTAAGACTGCGTTTGAAAATATACCTACCACACCTGATCATGATTTAATCGCGACAGCAGTTTTTTCACAGCCCGAAATTGGAACGATCGGTCTTTCAGAAGAAGATGCAATACACCGTTATAGGCATGTTGAGATTTATCGTACAGTTTTTCGTCCTATGCGCAATGTTCTTTCCGGAAGTTCGGAGAAAACGTTTATGAAACTTGTTGTTAATGGTGAAAACCGTGTTGTTGTGGGCGCTCATATTTTAGGTGAAAATGCTGGCGAAATGGTGCAGCTTATTGGTGTATCTCTCAAAGGGAAACTGACGAAGGATATCTTTGATAAAACTATGGCAGTGCATCCAACGATGGCAGAAGAACTGGTAACAATGTATAAACCAAGTTATGTATATGAAAATGGGAAAAAAGTGGAAAATTGAACAGCGGAATATTATAGTAAGCAGCAAAATTTTAGTACGATAAGTTATGCGCTTAAACTCTGGAGAAAGTGCAAATGATAACAGAATGGACGCCTGGCTCTTGGAGAACAAAACCAATTAAACAAATTCCGGCTTATCCGGATAAATCTGTTTTAGCAGATGTTGAACGAAAGCTAAAAAGCTATCCCCCTTTAGTTTTTGCGGGTGAAGCGCGTGATTTAAAGAATGAATTAGCGGCTGTTACACAAGGTCAAGCTTTTTTATTACAAGGTGGAGATTGTGCAGAAAGCTTTGCAGAACATGAAGCTGATAATATTCGTGATTTTTTTCGTGTATTTTTGCAAATGGCGGTTGTTTTAACTTTTGGTAGTTCAAAACCCGTTGTTAAAATTGGTCGCATCGCTGGCCAATTTGCAAAGCCACGCTCTTCAAACATGGAAAACAAAGAAGGAGTTGAGCTTCCTTCTTATCGGGGAGATATTATTAATGGAATTGAATTTAAGGCGGATTCTCGTATTCCTGATCCTCAACGAATGTCTATGGCTTACCGCCAATCTGCAGCGACACTGAATCTATTGCGTGCTTTTTCACAAGGAGGGTATGCTAATTTAGAAAATGTTCATGCATGGATGTTGAGTTTTGTTTCTAATAGCCCTCAGGGTGAGCGTTATGAGTTATTGGCAGAGCGTATTTCTGAAGCGATTGATTTTATGCGTTCTATAGGAATTACGTCCAAAACAAATTCTTCGTTACGTGAAACATCTTTTTATACCAGTCATGAAGCACTTTTGCTTGGCTATGAAGAGGCTTTGACGCGAATTGATTCGACTTCAGGAGATTGGTATGCAACATCTGGTCATATGTTATGGATTGGTGATCGTACACGTCAGATTGATCATGCTCACGTTGAATATTGCCGCGGTATTAAAAATCCTATCGGATTGAAGTGTGGTCCTTCTATTGAGTCTGATGAGCTTTTAAGATTGATTGATATTCTAAATCCTGAAAATGAATTGGGGCGGTTAACTCTCATCACACGTTTTGGTTATGACAAAATTAAGTATTATCTTCCTAAATTAATCCGTGCAGTTGAACGGGAGAAGCGTGAGGTTATATGGTCGTGTGATCCAATGCACGGCAATACGGTTACTGTAAATGGTTATAAAACACGTCCCTTTGATTATGTTTTAAAGGAAGTAGAGAATTTTTTTTCAGTGCATTATGGAGAAGGAACTTATCCAGGAGGTATTCATATTGAAATGACTGGTCGTGATGTAACTGAATGTACAGGTGGTGCGCATGCTATTTCTGTAGAAAATTTATCTGATCGTTATCATACGCAGTGCGATCCGCGATTAAATGCGGATCAAGCATTAGAATTAGCTTTTCTTGTTGCTGAACTTCTTAAAAAAAATCGTCATACTGATTCAGTAGCTATTGCTGCAAATGGTTAGACAAAAAGTTATATAACATTTTTTATTTTAGCTATTTATCGGAGAAATGGTTCTTTTGAAAACAAATATTTTCGATGATTAAAACAGAGTTGTAATTTTAAACGGATGAAATGATACAAAAGTTTATAAAAAACGATTTTCGGGTGGCAGTTGCCCAATTAAATCCTGTTATTGGTGATATTGAAGGAAACTTTTCTCTTGCTGTGATGGCACATCAGAAAGCTAAGGAAGAGGGAGCTGACCTTGTTTTATTCACAGAGCTTTTTATAAGTGCTTATCCACCGGAAGATCTTGTTCTTAAATCTGCTTTTATAAAAACATGTGAAGATGCTGTTAAAAAGTTAGCAAAAATAACAGTAGGGGGTCCAGGAATCATAATTGGTCTTCCTCTAAGCCGTGATAATAACATTTATAATGGTATCGTGCTTCTTGATGAAGGGCGAATAATTTCTGAAAGCTTGAAGTTTGATTTACCTAATTATGCTGAATTTGACGAAAAGAGACTATTTTCTCCAGGTCCACGTCCTGAGCCGATTATTTATCACGGGTTAGGATTAGGAATAGTAATCTGTGAGGATATTTGGAATGATTTTTCGCTGTGTACAGAGCTTAAAAATAAAGGAGCTGAGATTATTCTCGTCCTTAATGCTTCCCCCTATTATCATAATAAAATACTAAAACGGATAGAAGTTGTTCGTGCGCAAGCACTTCAGTCTGGTATACCAATCATTTATGCTAATCAAATTGGTGGACAGGATGAGTTGGTTTTTGATGGGGGTTCTTTTGCGTTAAATGGACAAGGCAAAATGATGTTTCAAATGAAACATTTTGAAAGCCATATTTCTGTAAGTCATTGGCAACGAAAAACAACCGGGTGGCAATGTATTTCTGGTCCCAATGAAAATCTTTTCACAGGAATAGCTGCTGATTATCAAGCTTGTGTTTTGGGTTTGAGAGATTACGTCAATAAAAATCGCTTTAAGGATGTTATTCTTGGTCTTTCAGGAGGAATTGATTCAGCTCTTTGTACGGCAATGGCAGTGGATGCTCTTAGCTCTGAAAGGGTGCGTACCGTAATGATGCCTTATCATTACACTTCACAAGAGTCATTGCAAGACGCTAAAGAATGTGCAACTCTTTTGGGGTGTCGCTATGAAATAATACCGATTGAGCAACCTGTTGAAGTTTTTTTAAATACAATGGCGCCTGTTTTTTTAGGGATGTCATCTGATGTGACAGAAGAAAACCTTCAAAGTCGTATCCGTGGCACTCTCTTGATGGCGCTTTCGAATAAATTTGGTTCAATGGTGGTAACGACAGGCAATAAGTCGGAAATGGCTGTAGGGTATGCAACACTTTATGGTGATATGAACGGAGGTTTTAATCCTATTAAAGATATTTATAAAATGCAAGTCTATACATTAGCACAGTGGCGCAATAAAAATCACTTACAAAATTTGATGGGACCAAAAGGAATTGTGATTCCAGCCAATATTATAGAAAAAGCACCTTCCGCAGAGCTTCGGGAAAATCAAAAAGACGAAGATTCTCTTCCTCCTTATCCTATTTTAGATGATATCTTGCAATCTCTCGTAGAAAATGACATGAGTATTTGTGATATTGTTAAACGTGGGTATTCACGTGAGACGGTTGAGAAAATTGAACATCTTTTGTATGTAGCGGAATACAAAAGGCGGCAATCTGCACCCGGTGTAAAAATTAGTTACAAGAATTTCGGACGCGATCGTCGTTACCCTATTGTCAATCGTTTTCGCGATAAAAATTGAGTGTTATTTTTTATGGTAAAAGTCCGTTTTGCGCCTTCGCCAACAGGTTATATTCATATTGGCAATATCCGTATTGCTCTATTCAATTGGCTTTATGCGCAAGCGCATAATGGATCATTTATTTTGCGCTATGATGATACAGATGTTGAGCGTTCTAAACAGGAATTTATTGAAGCTATTGCAGTTGATCTTGAGTGGCTTGGAATTCAACCAGATGAAATTTATTACCAATCTAAACGGTTTAGTAGGTATAATGAAGTTGCAGAAATTCTCAAACACCGTAATCTTCTTTATCCCTGTTATGAGACTGAAGAAGAATTAGATCGGCGCCGTAAAATCCAGCTTTCTCGTAAATTGCCCCCTATTTACGACCGTTCTGCATTAAAATTGACACCAGAAGATAAAAAAGCATTTGAATCGCAAGGTCGTAGACCTCATTGGCGTTTTCTTCTTCCTAATTTTGAAAATAATCCTTTACAGACAAAGCGAACAGAAATTTCCTGGAATGATGCAGTAAAAGGAAAACAGACGATTGATTTAGCATCTCTTTCAGATCCTATTTTAATTCGTGAAGATGGAAGCTACCTTTATACATTGCCTTCTGTTGTTGATGATATAGATATGGCTGTTACACATATTATTCGTGGCGATGATCACATTACAAATACAGGTACTCAGATTGCTCTTTTTAAAGCTCTCAGTGAAGAATTGCCAGTTTTTGGTCACATCAATTTATTAACTACAGTTTTAGGAAAAGGACTTTCAAAACGTAATAATGATCTATCTATTCGCTCTCTACGAGCGGAAGGGTTTGAATCTATGGCTATTCAATGTCTTGCTGTTTTGATTGGAACATCACAAAATGTGCATGCCTATCCTAATCAAGCTGCGCTTTTAGAACATTTTAATCTCCAGGATACATCAAGATCGGTTGCAAAATTTGATACTGCTGATCTTTTCACTTTGAATAGACATCTTGTTCATGAATTAACTTATGCGGAAGTTAAAACGCGACTTGAAAGCCTGTCTATTGATGGGGATCAAGCAGAGTGTTTTTGGAACGCGATAAGAAGCAATATTGACAAGGTCAATGATGCTTTTTTATGGTGGAAAATTATTCATGATGATAAGCACTTTGATACAGTGGCGGTGGAAGATCGTTCTTTCGTTCGTCAGTCATTGAATTTTTTACCTGAAGGTGCATTAAATGATGAAAGTTGGAAAGTTTGGACAATAGCATTAAAAGAAAAGACAGGGCGTAGTGGGAAAGCTTTGTTTATGCCATTACGTCAAGCACTTACTGGAATGGATCATGGACCTGAAATGGGAAAACTTTTGCAGCTTTTAGGGCGTCAAAAGGTAATAGAAAGGTTAGTTACTCAAAGCGAGTAAGAGTAGTTTTTTTTAAACGTTTTATATTCTTTTTATACTATTAAAATAGTAAATTTTCGATTTAATTACGCGTCTTTATGAACATAAATGCTGGAATATCATCGCCAAATCCAGGGGGAGAGGATTCCTTGTTTTTCCGAGAGTAATATTGTTCAGGTGGTTTTGTTTTATTATTTGTGGTTTGAATATAATCCACTTCATCATTTTTTAAGGACTTTTTAGTTTTAACAATACACTTTTTTTGAACAGTTTTTTTTAGCAATTTTGAACATTTTTTCTTTAAAATGATATTTTTTTCTTGATCATCGGTCATTAAAGTAGAGAGATCTCCATTGAGCCATTTAATTTTTTCGTTGCTTATTTCTTCAATGGCACTGATATATTTTTGGTCGCTTTTTGTGACAATTGTGAAAGCTTTCCCGCTACGATTCGCACGTCCTGTACGACCAATTCGATGAATGTAATCTTCAGCATGGGTAGGAACGTCATAATTGAAAACGTGGCTTACAGCTGGGATATCGAGTCCACGAGCAGCAACATCAGAAGCAACAAGAAGTTTGAGTTTATTATTTTTAAAATCGTTTAGTGTGTTCGTACGTGAATATTGGTCCATATCCCCATGAAGTGAACCTACACTAAATTTATGCTTGACGAGCGATCTAAAAAGTTCAGATATATCTCTTTTCCGATTACAAAAAATAATGGCATTCTTAAGTTCATCGCCTTCATTATGGATAAGTTCTCGTAAAACAGCTCTTTTATTCCATGACTTATTTCCAGATTTGACAAGCCGTTGTGTAATTGTGGCCGCTGTTGAGGAGGCTTTCGTGACTTCAACAGATACAGGAACATGTAAAAATTGCTTTGTCAGTTTTGTAATTTCTGGCGCCATTGTTGCAGAAAAGAACAAAGTTTGACGTGTAAAGGGAGTTAGTTTACAGATTCGTTCAATATCGGGAATAAAGCCCATATCTAACATGCGATCAGCTTCATCAATAACAAGAATTTCAACACCCATAAGAAGCAATTTACCACGTTCGAAATGGTCAAGAAGACGTCCTGGCGTTGCTATAAGAACATCTGCACCTCGTTCAAGTTTACGATCTTGGTGTTCAAAAGAAACACCACCAATCAAAAGTGCAATATTTAAACGATGATTTATTCCATATCTATCGAAGTTTTCTTCAACTTGGGCGGCAAGTTCCCGTGTTGGTTCTAATATAAGAGTACGAGGCATTCGAGCTCTTGCGCGACCTTTTTCAAGGATTGTGAGCATGGGCAACACGAAAGAGGCTGTTTTCCCCGTCCCTGTTTGAGCGATACCTAAGACATCTTTCCTTTGCAGTATATGAGGAATCGTTTCACTCTGAATAGGTGTTGGAACTTTATATCCCACTGATTTTATGGCTTTAATAACCTTTGTGGAAAGACCTAAATCATCGAAATTGTTTAAAGGTGGTATCATTTTTCTGCCAACTGCTTTACGATTTTAATTTCGCTACCCAAATTATTTATGAAATTAAATATTCTATACTATTGGGGAGAGTTAAGGTGTCTTCACAAAAAAGTCAACTATAACAACCGTATACACATAGAAAGCATAATACAATAATTAATAGCGAAATTGTTCTGATAAAATACGTTCATCCCATGAATGATTAGAGTCAAAAAGGATTGAAGCTGTTACTTCTGTTGCTGTTAAAATAGTAACTGAATGAACTGACTTAACTTCAACATTATCGGCTGCGGCATTTACAGGACGTTTATCAGCTTCGAGCATATCAAAGCGTACTATTGCCGTATTGGGAAGTAATGCACCATGCCAGCGCCGAGGGCGGAAAGGACTAACAGGAGTAAGTGCCATAAGTGGGGCCATGAGAGGTAAAATAGGTCCTTGTGCCGATAAATTATATGCAGTAGACCCTGCTGGTGTAGCAACGAGAATACCATCGCAACTTAATTGTTCCATACGTACATTGTTATCAATGCTAATACGAATTTTGGCTGCTTGATAAGATTGACGAAAGAGAGAGACTTCATTGATTGCCAGCGCTTCAATATATCCTTGATATTCAGATTCTGCAATCATGCGTAAGGGATGGATTTCTTTTTTATGCGCGGCAGCAATACGATTTGGCAATTTTTGTTCATGAAATTCATTCATAAGAAATCCTACAGAGCCTCGATTCATACCATAAATAGGTTTTTTGGTATTCATAACGTCTCGTACTGTTTGTAACATTGTTCCATCACCACCGATTGCAATAACAACGTCAGCTTCTTCCAGAGAAGAATGACCGTAAACAGAAATTAATTTATGAGTAGCTTTGTTAGCTTCCTCAGTTTCGGCGGAAATAAAATGAAAACGGCTTGGTAATTTAATCATTAAGAATTATCCTGATATTCACAACGTATTTTTTAGCTCATATGGGAAAAATTTTGAAGCTGTATATAAAAAAACATTTTTATAAGAAAAAGCATTATATACGAAAAGTAATTTGTTTAATGTAATGTATTATAGCAGGATAAGACAAAAAGATTATATTATAATATAAAACATGAATGAGTATTTTTTTTAAAATGATAATTCATTATTGAAGCTGAGAGTATGATCAGTTAAAAGGTCACTGTTCAGTTATAAGCACCCGTAGCTCAGTTGGATAGAGCGCTGCCCTCCGAAGGCAGAGGTCACAGATTCGAATTCTGTCGGGTGCACCAAATTATTTAGTCTCATCTCGTACTATTTTTATAACCGTATTATTTTGAAAGACATTAAATTATTTTAAAAAATGGTTATTGGTATTATTTGTTAAGTTATCTACAAAATAACCACATAATTTTAGAGAAGTGAAATTATTTACTGCTTATGTACTCCTTTCCGTTGAGTACTTTGAATATTAAAATAAAGGAAAGAGGCATGTTATGGAAGAAATTACCATGAAAACCTTCTTTCCTTGTTGTTTCAATATTAGATTCAAATTCAAAAACTGTATTTTGAATGTCTTCACTTCTTTTTGTAAACAAAGTGAAAACATTCTTTATTATTCGCTTAAGACAATATTTGTTGAAAATTATGTGTAAAGAGACATCAATTTATATTATTTTTGTATTATTTACTGTACGCCCATTAAGCAGTTGGCAATAAAAGTGGCATGTCAAACACTTTTGTTTAATTGTATAAGATACAAAAACATTTATTGGCATTTATACCGCATTACTTGATTTATAAGAGTTATATCTAAGAGATATATAACGTTATGCAACAGAATTACAGGGTAAAAAATAGTATTTATATGCAAAAGACTTAGCAAGTGTTATTTAGGATGATGTTATTTTATAATATAGATTTAACCTGTTTTGAATAGTTGAAGTAAAAAAATCATCATATAAAATTATAAAGAAGCATAGCTTATTCTACAAATGGTATAATCTTTATAGTAATTGTATTATAGAAGATAGAATATTACTATATATTTTATTTGACTAAAAGTTGTTTTTAATGTGCTTTAGAGATTTTTTACAAGATGCATAATTATTTAGGTTAAAAGGCTCTCTTGATACTCAGTAGGCAAAAAACATCTATACAGATTTTATGTTGATATAATATAAACACTTTTTTCGTTCGTTGAAGTTATGTGTCATGCTTTTTAAATATTACTCTCCATATCTAATATCTCACTGGCCGATTTATATCTTCTTTAGGCTTTATTACATACTATACGCTTATACTAAAAAGGTATATCCTAGTTTATATTTTTAAAACGAGCAATCTCACTACATACTCTCATTTCTTTTTTATGAATAATTTGCTCTTTTGGCAAAAACCATTTAAAGAATATAGAAACTTTTCTGCATACTCGAACATTAAATTATTAAAATTTGTTTCAAGTTTTGTTATATTATACAAAATAATTATATTCACAAAAACAGAAACTATATTTAAAAATATAAAAGTTTATATGATTATTTAATAATTTCGTTAATTATATTTAAAATCAATTATTAAATTATTTTATATATATTTTTATTTATTTAAAATTTAAATTATAATATAATTTTATTATCTTTAATGCGAATTTTATATTTAAAGATATAAAAACATTCTTTAAATAACTTATCTGAAAAATGATATATAAAAAGTACAGGGTTATTTTTACTGTTTATAAATTATAAGAAAAATTTATTTACCTGATTGATTTCAATTTTTCTCAAAGAGTAGTTATAGCTTTTTTGTTTTATAAATAAGGCCAATGATGCTAAATATTATAATTTTAAGTGAACAAGAAAGAAGTTTATGACTATTATACTAAAACCGGGTGAGGCAACGCTTAGCGAACTTGAAGCTGTTTATTTTAGTGGTGAAGTAAGCAAACTTCATCATGATACGCATCTAGCTATCAGAAAAGGAGCAGAACATATTGCTAAAATTTCTGCTGGAAGTGAGCCAGTTTATGGCATCAATACTGGTTTTGGTAAATTAGCTTCGATTAAAATTGATGCAAACGATGTAGCTATTTTACAAAGAAATCTTATTTTGTCACATTGTTGTGGCGTAGGAGAACCTTTAGCTGAAAATATTGTGCGTTTGATAATGACTTTAAAGCTTCTTTCTTTAGGGAGAGGAGCCTCAGGTGTTCGTTTAGAGTTGGTACATTTATTAGAGAATATGCTCGCAAAAGGTGTTATTCCTGTTATTCCTGAGAAAGGATCTGTTGGTGCATCAGGTGATCTTGCTCCACTTGCTCATATGGCTGCTGTTATGATGGGAGAGGGAGAAGCATTTTTTCAAAAATTTCGTATGAGTGGAGCAGCTGCTTTAGAGAAAGCGGGACTATCTCCTATTATTTTAGAAGCAAAAGAAGGTTTGGCTCTTATTAATGGTACCCAAACATCAACAGCACTTGCTCTTGTAGGTCTTTTCAATAGTTATCGGGCATTATGTGGTGGGCTTCTTGCAGGAGCACTGACAACAGATGCTATTATGGGATCAACGGCACCATTTCATCCTGATATCCATATTTTACGAGGCCATTATGGACAAATTGCTGTATCACAAACATTAGAAAAACTTTTAAATGATTCAGGAATTAGAGCTGCACATTTGCGTAGTGATGATCGTGTACAAGATCCTTACTGTATACGTTGCCAACCACAAGTTATGGGTGCGTGTTTTGATATTCTTATCGCAGCTGCAAAAACACTCACTATTGAAGCGAATGCAGTTACAGATAATCCATTGATTTTAAACAGTGGTGAGGTTGTATCAGGTGGAAATTTTCATGCTGAACCTGTAGCATTTGCTGCTGATCAGATAGCTCTTGCTTTATGTGAAATAGGTTCCATTTCTCAAAGACGTATTGCTCTTATGGTTGATCCAGCTGTTTCTTATGGTCTTCCAGCTTTTTTAGCACAAAATGCTGGTCTTAATTCAGGTTTTATGATTGCTGAAGTAACTGCAGCTGCTTTAATGTCTGAAAATAAACAAATGGCACATCCTGCTTCCGTTGATTCAACACCAACGTCAGCAAATCAAGAAGATCATGTTTCCATGGCGTGCCACGGTGCTCGTCGATTACTGACAATGAGTGAAAACCTTTTTACTATTATTGGTATTGAAACGCTTGTTGCAGCACAAGGAGTTGAATATCGTGCACCTTTAAAAACAAGCTTCTATTTACAAACTGTTATAGAGAAACTACGTAAAAATATTGATTCTCTTAAGAAAGATCGCTATATGGCTCCAGATCTTCAGAAGGTGCATATGCTTGTGCGTGAAGGGCACTTATTATCCATTTTACCAAAAACGATTTTTCCTCCATTAACTCCCCAATAATATTTATTTTAAAATTAATGAATAAGGAAAAACATTTAATTCATGGATTTGCTTATATATTATTTGCGATATTGATAATATCTTGAATAATTAAATGAATATGTACTCATTTATTTTCTGCTATATGTTGGGTATTTATGCCCATTTACTTTCCTGATATTATGTTTATAGTAGTGTAACTTTTCAGAACAAATTTATAAAAGCTAATATTTTGGAGATTGTTCTTTTAATATTTTTTATTGCTATTTCTATCTTAAAATATAGAAAATTATAAATTATTAGTTTATAATTTTTATTATTATAAAAGTATATTATGTGTATTCTATAATTCAAATGTAATAATTTTGTTATCTATTCTTCTTTTTTTAGATACTTTATGAGTCGTAACAAAGGAGAAATAATTGATTTTACATAATATATTACGTATTTTAATGACAGTTATTTTTTGTTTGTCACAAATTATAGAAGTTAATGCAAATCTTTTGAGATGTAGATCACAAGAGAGGGAAAGTATTACCACGATTGCACAAAAAAAAGATATTTTTATTCAGACAAATAATATAGTGTTCTTTAATGTTTCAGGTCAAAGTGCTAGAGAAAATAGTAAAGCTATTATCAGAGCAATGGTTGAAAAAATTGTTTTTACCGGGATAGCCCTTTTCCTTGAAAAACTTATGTTTAAAACGGTTGGAATTTTTAAGAGATGGGCAGGGGCTGCACTTTCTCAAGCCTTTGAAGATTGGCGAAAGTTATTTTATTACTGATCAAGCTATGTGTTTGTATCAAAAGTTGTTTTATACGTTATCGTATAACGATTTTTTATTGTTATGAGCTAAAAAGTAAGGGAAAGTTTGCTTAAAGTTTAACGTATTCTTCTTCAACTAGCTCGGTACAAATTTTAAACTTCTATTCAGTACACTGAAAAAAAAGCGCAAAAATTCATCTTGCATTATATCTAAATAATTTTTTATAAAAAATAGACAATACGAAATGAATTAATGACAATTATAAAAAATCGCATTACCCCTTTATCAAAGAAAATGACAAAAATATGAACTATGAAGAAGTTAAATAACTCTTAATAAGAGTATTTTTCATTAGAGAATCTGACATGCATTAATCAATGCTGTTTAAATATGTCTTCGGGAGAAAAACACGAAGCTTTATGATAGATAAAGCGAATATTGTATTACGAATTTTAGTCAACGATTCAGTGAAGAAGGACAAAAATGGGAACAAATGAGCTTAAACGAGGTATGAATAAACGCCAAGTTATTTTTTTAGCTCTTGGCTCTGCTATTGGAACGGGACTTTTTTACGGATCTGCACAAGCGATTAAGCTTGCGGGTCCAAGTGTGCTCTTTGCTTATTGTATTTCTGGCTTGGCTATTTTTATGGTTATGCGAGCTCTCGGTGAGATGATTATTTACAATCCACTGCCCGGTTCTTTTGCTCGTTATGCTGCAAATTACATATCGCCGTTAGCAGGTTTTTTAACAGGATGGACGTATGTTTTTGAGATGCTTCTTGTTGGCTTGGCTGATATTACGGCTTTTGCAACTTATATGGGGTTTTGGTATCCTGACACTGCTCCTTGGATATGGGCACTCAGTATTACATTGATCATTACTGGTATCAATTTAGCAGCAGTAGAAGTATACGGTGAACTAGAATTTTGGCTGTCTTCCATTAAAATTATTGCTATTATTGCTATGATTGTTTTAGGGAGCACAATCATTTTATATGGTTGGGGAACAACCCCTACTTCTTCCACTGTTAATATCCAGAATTTATGGAAAAATGGTGGTATTTTTCCCAATGGTTTGTTTGGTTTTTTGGCCTGCTTCAGTGTTGTTGTCTTTGCTTTTGGTGGTGTAGAAATTATCGGAATGGCAGTAATGGAAATACAAGATCCTTATCAAACTATCTCAAAGGCTATTAATTCTACCCCTGTTCGTATTTTACTATTTTATATCATGAGCTTAGCCATTTTAATGTCACTTTATCCTTGGAATAAAATTGGCCTTATGGATAGTCCTTTCGTTTCGATTTTTGAAAGCCTTGGGATTTCGTCAGCTGCTAATATTCTGAACATTGTTGTTGTTACTGCGGCTATTTCAGCAATGAATAGTGCAATGTATGGTGCTGCTCGCATGATACATGGGCTATCGCAAGAAGGTTATGCGTTGAAGAAGTTTCAATATTTATCGAAAAATGGTATACCAGTTTTTGTTATTTTATTGATCTTAGGTATTTTCCTTCTTGGTGTTGTTCTTAATTATTTTTACTATGAACATCTTTTTTTTCTCATTGCAGCAATGGCGACATTTGCAACAGTTTTCGTTTGGATGATGATACTATTTTCGCAGATTTTTATGCGGCTTAAAATGCCTAAAGAAGTGCAATCTGATTTGAAATTTCCAATTCCATTTTGGCCAATAGGACCAATTCTTTCTATCTTATTTATGATTTTTATTTTTGTTTTGTTATGTTTTTTTGATGATACGCGACCAGTTTTAATTGTAGGTGTTAGTTGGATTATTTGGCTTATTATTTGTTTTTATGCACTTAAACTTTGTAATTCGGAGAAAAATAAGCTTCACCAAAATAACGAATAAGAATTAAAGCAAGAATAAAAATTTAATGATTTCATGATTGAAGAATATTCAATAATTACACAACAAAAATTACAAAAAATCTGTTGATCTTCATGTTTGAAAGAATACGTATGTTATTGTTGATGACGATTACTAAATCATATAAAGGAGAAATAGATACCAAATCGATAGATAATTGCTAAAAATCAGTAATTGCGTAGATTTATCTCCTTAATTTCAACTGTATCAGTGTTAGCTAAAGGCTTTTATCCGCATATAGAGCAACAAAAAGAGAAAGGTAGCTTTCTCCAATCTCTGTTGATTAAAGAATTGTTTTATAAGAGAAGTAAACTGCAAGAATAACTATTATTATTTTGATTTATGCATAGAATTATTTTTTTAAAATAGATCAAATAAATAGAATTTATATAATAGTTAAATTATAATAATATTTAAATTATTATTTATTTTTGTTTCATATTGTATTTTAATATGATTGAATAAATGATCAAATAAGCTTAGAAGAATTTAAGTTTTAAAGATGAATTATTTTATGGATTAAACTCTTAAACGTTACGGAATAAAAGACTTTGCTGTAAGTGAGAAATTAGTTCTTATCCTTTTTAAAGAAGAGATTGAGATTATTAATATACGGGGTAGAGGTATATTGTAGTTTATACATTTGTTCTATCCGCAATGTTTTTTATACAATGTACAATGGTCAAAACTAGTGCCAATAGAGAAGAGGAGTTTCAACAAAATAATTAAGGATTAGCTTTATTTTGTCCGTCAAAAACTTGGTGAAAACTAGTAAGATAGAACCGTAATATAAAATTTATAGAAATAGAAAATCCTAAATAGCGACGAATGCACGATAGTTTTTTGTATATGTGTTACATTTATTGGGCAAAAAAGTGGAGAGAAAATCTACTTTTTCCTTAATAGCTCTTGCTGCTTTGAATATCTTTCTGCCTGATAGTTGTATAACAGTGTTGATAGGGGAGCTAGAGCTACGGTAAACAAATTTTATCACAATTGGCAAAGAGCAGGATACTGTAAGCACTCACATTTTGATGCAAAGATATTAGGGCTTTTAAAAGAAGTAATTATGGGACAGTGGTCTTTTTATTTTTACAGGAATTCTGTAACGATAAAATATTCCTGAAGCAGTTTTTTCAGCAAAGCTTAACTGGATTACGAATGCGCGGAGAAGTTTGTCGTGCTTTTTATATTTTTATGCCAGAAGTACCAATTAAGAATTTTTCTAGTCTTCATTATGTTGTTTGGTAATTTAAATGCCTGTACAATTTGTGCACAATTGCCAGCTATTTCATATCCACGCTCACCAACAGATGATTTTGCACATCAACACTCTGAGAAGCAAAAATTACTGAAGCTCAAGAATCTAGGAACTTTAACGCCTCGAAAAGTTTCTCCCTCTGTTGAAGAAGCACAAAGAATACTTTTGGGTGATGGCCGTTGCTTTACAATTAATCATATTTCTGTTGAAGGAGTGCATCATATAAAAAAGCGCACGATAACGAAAGTTATTGATCTTTATGCTGGTAAATGTATAGAACTTTTTGACATACAAATTCTCATCAAAAAATTAACTAAGATATATTTGGATAGGCTATGTGACGGCGCGTTTTTATATTCCGGATCAAGATATAAAAAACAGCAAGATTCTCAAATTTGTAGTTGTTGAAGGCAAACTTTCAGATATTTACTATAATGGTTTTCCGGCTTCTTCTTATAACAATATTGTATGGAGCGCTTTCCCACATCTTAAGGGCCACACTCTTAATATGCGTGATATTGAACAGGGGCTAGATCAGATAAACAGGCTTCAGTCAGCGCATGCCCAAAGTGAATTTCTTCCAGGAAGAGAAGAGGGTAGCATCATTGTTAATATTAACAATCATTCCGATCAAACTTTGAGGGTTGCCGTTTCTCATGACAATATGGGCCAAGCATCTACAGGTTATGCACGTTATAGTGCGAGCTTAAAGGTAGAAAATATTTTAAGTTGCAATGATGCAAGGAATTTTGGCTATCAACGTAGTGAACCAGATTATTGGGGTGGGAGCAAACAAGAGGGACATAGCAATAACATTTCTGTGAATATAAGTATTCCCTACGGCTATTGGACATTTTACTTTAGCGGCTATACTTATAATTATCAA
Organism: Bartonella alsatica; assembly: GCF_013388295.1. NCBI lineage: Bacteria > Pseudomonadati > Pseudomonadota > Alphaproteobacteria > Hyphomicrobiales > Bartonellaceae > Bartonella > Bartonella alsatica. The sequence goes on from NZ_CP058235.1 coordinate 67,707, forward strand.
AGTATTATAAACGGTAACTTTACAGATATTGAAACGACAGGTAATTCTAGTGAATTACATGGCGGTGCAAGTTATGTGCTTCACCGTGATAATGTTTTTCTGTCAACATTGAATTTTAGGCTTTCCTATAAAAAAACCAATAATTACTTCCTTGGAAACAAAATTGAAGTTGGGAGTCGCCAATATAGTATTGCCAGTTTCGGGCTTTCGCATTCACGCCAGATGTTTGGAGGCACATGGACATTTGAAGCCAACTATTTGCAAGGACTTCGTTGGTTTCATTCTGTCAAAAAACATGAACCAGGAGCTGGAGATGCTGAGCCTCGATTTGCTAAATTTACTGGCACACTCAGTATTATGACACCCTTTAAGGTTGGAGGCTTAGAATTCATCTTTGGCACTCTTTTGATGGCAACGCAATTGCTTGAAGAAGGGTTTAAATACAGCAATGATTCCTATAAAACCATGTTATCAAAGAGCATCCCATCGCCGTGGTGGATCGTGATGAAAAGGGAAAGATCATCTATTTAACAGATGAAAATGGTCAGTATATAAAAGATAGCCATGGACAAAAAATACCTCACTCACATTATTTAACGGCTGAGGAGAAGAAGCAGCTACAAGCCGGTTCTGATGGTAAAGTTCATGTTTTCTTCAATGGTATTTTACGACACCAGATGAAGCAGCTCATAATGCGGTTCAGTTTGCTGATAATCAAAATGAACCGCTCTATTAGAACTGATGGTAGCAGACTAGCAAAAATTTCTGGAAAATAACTTCTTTAGTTTAACCAATTCGGCACAGGATCTGCTAAAGAACTATGGGAATACAGGGCTGGAACTTTACGCTCATAGCCGTGGCGGTATGACAGTTTATAATGCCCTGAATTCTTTAGAACAACAAGGCATGCGCAATATAGCAGGCAACATAAATATCAATCTTTACGCACCGGCTTCTAACGCTGCAGCTGTAGCAGATAAGTTAAACAGGCTGAATAATGGCAAACAAACTACGGTTGGCTTTGATGGGCATAGATATGACTTTGTTAGCAGATGGATCGGCGGCAATGATTTTACCTACCAGACAGTGCCTGCCGCCAGTAATAGTTGAAAAGAGGTAAGTTTATTGAAAGTTCCAATAGATAATGGGATATAAGATTTTGTTATGGAGGTCATATCGACCTTTATTTCTTTTTGAAAATAATTCATACTAAAAGGGGATATTAGTTTAACACAATTAAAAAAAAGAACTATATCTTAGAAATTATTTCGATTGGCATTTAAACAATTTTATTAAAAACATTTGGAAATCTATTTCAATGATTGACCTTTTGCAAGAACTTTGTAAAAAGATCTAATTAGTTTGGAGGGGTGGCCGAGCGGTTTAAGGCACCGGTCTTGAAAACCGGCGTGCAGGAGACTGTACCGTGGGTTCGAATCCCACCCCCTCCGCCACTCAATTTTTATCAATTGTAGTTTGTTACCAGTTTTTGTAGCAATTTACTTTTTTCTAAGATTTTAAAGGGGATATCAATGGATTTTTAAAGATCTCTCAAAGATCATTTAAAGTCTCTTTAATGATTCTTTTTAAAAATCGCAATTTTAGATAATCAAGCATTTAGCGAAAGTTATATTATTTAAATCGCATGTATTAAGATATGGTAATTGTTTTTATCTTAAATTGTCTAAAGATTTTTCGTATCTCTGGTACATCATTTAAATGAGCAACGCAGATAATGGTTCTAAAGACAACCATCGGATCCATAAATTTTAGAGTATAGTCCCAAGTTAATGCTTGCTGGCCAATATGAGAATTTAAGCATTTTTTTATACCAATACAATAAAAAGGAGTAATCCTCCCCCAAAACAGCTGAGATAAGCGTAATCCCTTCGCATAGGTGCAATTTTTGTGAGAGGGTAAAGGGATACAGTAACAACCGTTACCAGCACCAACAAGAGCTCTGAGCTAAGATATCAATAAAAATTGCCTAATTTACAGTTTATTTGCGACAAACAACAATAAATGAGGAACGAAAAATATCCTTAAAGTGCCTAAAGAAATTGATGCTAATAAACGCTAACAGTGTTTTGGTACATTTCATTTCGTTCTTATTTTCGATTTTATCTAGGAACGCCGTAAAATAATATCTTTAAAATAGGTGATATAATGTAAATACTCATTTTCTCTGAGCGGAAAACTGACTTATATCTCCCGCTTATGCACGTTTACATGAAGATAAAATGCTTCAATACTTTTAGCTGGCTATCGCAAGCGCATTTGAGCGATTTAGTTCGTGTATGTGAACTTTCTCATGTGTTTCTTTGGCTTTCCGAACAGTGTTGGTAATTTCTCGTGCTTTCTGTTCTGATACACCAATACTTTGAGCAAGTGTTTCATAATCATTGTTTTTGATCGCTTTATATTCATTTGCTGAGAGACGATAATCTAAATTGCGTGTAAAAGTGCTGAGTTCTTTATACAATAGAGGAGATTGAGACAAGATTTTTTTTTGTGATTCTGGTGATAAGTAAAAGAGATTTTGCAAGTTTGCACTAGGCTTTTCTACTGCTCTTCCACAGCGTTCTTGTTCAATTTTATGTTCTTGAATGATTGAATGACGTACATATTTTACAGTATACGCATAATTCCTAACTGCAGAACAAAGCAGATCAACACACTCTTCAGCATTTGCGCGCGTTTGATTTTTAAAGCAAAGAAAATTGATACCTACAAGCTTAGAAATAGAGTTAGGAGAGCGTTCAATTTGATCAGCAAGCTGTTGGCCTAAGTCTGGATTTTGAAGAATTTCTTCCATTTGTTTGTTTAATGCTTTTGAATCGCCATAAATAGTTTTTGACAAGTATTGAATTTGGTCTCGAACTGTGTGTATACGCGCATTTTCCATAAGCATTTTAGAAAATTCACTTTTTGTTAGAGGCGCTAATGTTTCTCTGGGGATGAGCGTGTTTTCAAGCTCTTTGGTTTTGGGATAGGTAAAAGTAATTGTATCACCAGGTTTTAATGTTTTTATTTGTTCTGGTAATAGATGCTCTTTATTGCCAATGACGTAAATACCTTGTGCTTCAAGCACAAAACTACCAAAATTGGCACCTTTATAGATTCCTGTGTAGGTTTCATCTTCTTTTGCAGCCATAACAAGACGATCATGAACATTGTGCCCAAGTTCTTTCATGTTGTTCATGAATTCCTGTAAAATATATATTTTTTCTGGATTGGAGATATCTTCAAAAAGATCTCTCATTAGTTGTGTATTGCCATATTTTGCTGCTTCCGCATAGGCAGTTATCATGCGTTCTCTTGTTACAAGAGAGAACTCCAGTCTATGCCCTGCTGCTTTGGCGAGATTTTCAAAAAATAATTGTTCTGTGTGTTCATTGCCATCTATGAATGGGTGTATATGTTTGAGCGAGATAAACATTTCTGCTGCTTCAGAGATAAATTCTTCGCGCGTTAAGCCTTGCAGATTCTCTTTTTCGGCAAGCGTTTTCTCTAATCTTTGTAAGCTTTCTAGAATTTCCTTATCACTTACAAAGGCTCTGTCCCATTCGGCTCTTCTCATTTCTGGCATAGCGGCCATACTACCATCTGAAAATGTGAAAGGAACAGTGCGGATCTTTCCAGCCCATTCAAAAGTTCTCTTAAATAATTGGTGATGGATATGACATAGATAAGCGGAGTCAAAATATTCTGGCAGCGATTCCTTACGCAGAATCTTCATTGCTTCTTCTGTATCATATGAACATTTTTCCAGAAAGAGTTCTAAATTTTTTTCTCCATATTTATTTTTGAGTATGTTGGTACCAGGATAGACATAATGATGGGGTGAGGGGATTCCTCTTGTTTTTGACTTTGCTTTTGGCATAATAACTTCCTTATAATATACTGCTTTTCATAAGAGCGTTAAATTCCTCTAGTAAAATATTCCCCCTTGCATATCCTTCTAAAATTTTGAGTGTTGTAAGATGAAGCGTTGTATCTCAATTGCATTAGAGCTAATGACTGCATCAACTACTTCTCAGCGTTTTTTCCATTCTTCTGCTATTATGGAAGAAAGTTTTTTCACTTTTGTTCTCATCTATTTTTCCTTTTCAACGTTTCAAGAGTTGCCGTAAAAAAGCCTTTTTTGTAGATGTTATCTCCCTTTAATTTCCTCAAAAGATGTTTCGTTGTTTGAATGGGTCATAATAAATTTCTGTGGTCTTAACTCTACATCGTCTCCGTCCTCAATTTCTTTAACCAAAAGGGTCATTTGCTCAAATACAGCAAATACTGTTAGCGCATAAACCGTGGTAATGAAAACGAGATGACCTGAATTGATATTGCGGATTATAATAAAAGGACGTACTATCTCACAGTTCTTATAAAAAATGTGATGAAGACGGATCTGTAAAACAGATTCGAAAAATTCCTTTGATATCAATAAAGTGAAATCTTGACCATTTTAAAAGACATCCATGAAGTATCACAAAAAACTTCTTTTTGCACATTTAACCTTGTTTGCGAATGGAGAGATTGTTATGAACTGAACTTTTAATTAAGCAAAACTCATGATCATTGTCTAATAACCTTTTGGTTTAAACAAATTCTTTCCAATAGTAATTCTTAATGCTCCAATAAGGCAGATTAAGGTAAAACAGGATATTTAAACGATCACAGGCACATAACAAATTTCGCATTAATCATTCTGAAAGCCTATTAGATATGGCAAAAAAATTAGCTATATTTTTAGCATTTTTATCTTCTCTAGAAATTGGCAAAAATTTGTACCGATTGGAATGGCAGAAAAGATCATTGAATAGTTTATCACAACAGAGCCTAACAGAATTCAAAAAACTATTAGAAAGAGTTTGCAAAAAAGAATACATCTTATAAAGATATGTTGGAAAATCTCATTCCCCAACCTTTATTTTTGCATAGATAATCTAAAAAAATGTATAAAATCAATAAATTACAGATATCTCAAAAACATATGGTGGGCGATGAGAGACTTGAACTCCCGACATCTTCGGTGTAAACGAAGCGCTCTACCAGCTGAGCTAATCGCCCAATGCAATGATCTGCTATTGAATAGGCACTCTTTAAGGAAAAATTTTTGTAAACGCAAGAATAAAGATAGTGTTTGATGATTTTTTTTAAAAAATGCATAAGTTTGCTTGACATCAATGAATGAACATCTTACACGACCGCTTATACCAATAATGAATTGGTTTGAAAGAAGTGCGCGAGTGTAGCTCAGTTGGTTAGAGTGCTGGCCTGTCACGCCGGAGGTCGCGGGTTCGAGCCCCGTCACTCGCGCCATTTTAGTTTTTTTATAAATTTCTGCTTTTTGAGTAAACATCTTTATATATGGAACATATAGTTTGTAGAGTGTTTACTTTAAGTTATTTTTTAGAATCTATATTTTTTCCTTTTTACACGGTTTATAAGAATAGGGCTTGCGTCTTTCTTCGCTCTGCGATACCTATGTCAATAAGAAAAGCGTCGCTCAACATGCCTTTAAAGTAGTACGAGCGGAATTAACAGAGCAGTTATTATATTCTGTTTGGTTTAATAATGTAGAGTGATTGCGTTAATTCAGGTCATTTCATTAAAGCGGAAGAGGATTATGACTCATTTATTGGGCTCTTATTTACCGATTTTGATCTTTATTATTGTTTCGGCAATTATTGCTGGAGCTCTTTTAATTATGCCTTATATTGTGGCTTATCGTTCTCCTGATCCCGAAAAATTATCGGCTTATGAATGCGGATTTAATTCATTTGATGATGCACGTATGAAGTTTAATATTCGTTTTTATTTAGTGTCTATTTTGTTTATTATTTTTGATCTTGAAGTTGCTTTTCTCTTTCCTTGGGCAGTTTCATTTAGTTCGATAGGTATGTTTGGCTTTTGGTCTATGATTGTGTTTTTAGCACTTTTGACTATTGGATTTATATATGAATGGAAAAAAGGAGCTCTTGAATGGGATTAATATCTAATGATTCAATAATGACTGCTCCAAAACCAAAAGGGGTTATTGATCCAAATACAGGCAAGTTGATAGGTGTCGATGACAGATTCTTCCGTGATATTAATGCCGAATTATCGGATAAGGGATTTTTAGTTACCTCAACAGATGCTTTGATTACTTGGGCACGTACTGGTTCTTTAATGTGGATGAGTTTTGGTTTGGCTTGTTGTGCTATCGAAATGATGCAGTGTTCAATGCCTCACTATGATAATGAGCGTTTTGGATATGCACCACGCGCGTCACCTCGCCAATCAGATGTGATGGTAGTAGCGGGCACTCTAACGAATAAGATGGCACCAGCTTTAAGAAAAGTGTATGATCAAATGCCGGAGCCACGTTATGTGATTTCTATGGGGTCATGTGCAAACGGTGGTGGATATTACCATTATTCTTATTCAGTTGTACGTGGATGTGATCGTATTGTACCTGTGGATATTTATGTACCAGGATGCCCTCCTACGGCGGAAGCATTGCTGTACGGTATATTATTATTGCAGAAAAAAATCCGTCGTACTGGTTCTATAGAGCGATAAGGACTTCATTATTATGATGAATGAATCATTAGTTGAACTTTCTACCTATTTAAAAAACAAATTAGGAGATAAGCTTGAAGAAACCATTCTTGCATTTGGTGAATTAACGATTATATCGCGTCTTCAAGCAATTACGGATGTTTTAATGTTTGTTCGTGATGATTCTCGTTGTCAGTTTATTAATATTACAGATATTAGTGGTGTTGACTATCCTTCTCGTGATAAACGTTTTGATGTCTCTTATCAATTACTATCTCCTCGTCATAATTTACGTTTGCGTGTTAAAGTGCGTACTGATGAAAATACTCCTATTGCTTCTGCCTGCTCGATTTATCCTGGAGCAGAATGGTATGAGCGTGAAACGTATGATATGTATGGAATTTTATTTACAGGTCACCCAGACTTAAGACGCATCTTAACTGATTATGGGTTTGAAGGACATCCTTTACGCAAAGATTTTCCTGTAACAGGATTTGTTGAATGCCGTTATGATAATGAAGCAAAGAAGGTGATTTATGAGCCTGTTGTTTTGCGACAAGAAATGCGTAATTTCGATTTTCTTTCTCCTTGGGAAGGTGCTCAACATGTTGTGCCATGTGTTGACAAATCAAATGATGAAAAATGATATTGGAGCTGATAAAATATAGTATTTAGAGCAATAAAAATCTTAAATAATTAATTATTTTCAATGAAATAAGAGTTTTTATTAAAATTTTATATAAAGTTTTTTAAAGCAAAGGATTAAGAGTGGCTGAGGTCAATGTTCGAAACTTTAATATTAACTTTGGTCCGCAGCATCCTGCGGCACACGGCGTTTTACGCATGGTTTTGGAATTGGACGGTGAAGTTGTTGAGCGTGTAGATCCACATATTGGGCTGTTGCATCGCGGTACCGAAAAATTAATGGAAACAAAAACTTATCTTCAAGCAGGTCCTTATCTAGATCGTTTGGATTATGTTGCTCCTATGAATCAAGAACATGCTTTTGTGCTTGCCATTGAAAAATTGTTGGGTGTTGATGTTCCTAAACGAGGACAATTAATACGTGTTTTGTTTTCTGAAATTGGGCGCATTCTTAATCATTTACTTAATGTAACAACACAGGCAATGGATGTTGGTGCTTTAACACCACCGCTTTGGGGATTCGAGCAACGTGAAAGATTGATGATTTTTTATGAGCGAGCGTGTGGGGCACGACTTCATGCAAATTATTTTCGTCCTGGTGGTGTGCATCAAGATTTACCTGAATCTTTAATTGAGGATATTGGTAATTTTATTGATCCCTTCCTTATTGCTCTTGGCAAACTTGATGCACTCGTGACGCCAAATCGGATTTTTAAGCAACGTAATGTGGATATTGGTGTAGTAAGTATTAATGAAGCTTGGGCACGTGGTTTTTCTGGAGTCATGATCCGTGGAGCTGGTGTGCCATGGGATTTGCGTAAAAGCCAACCTTATGAATGTTATAATGAAATGGAATTTGATATTCCTGTTGGAAAAAACAGTGATTGTTATGACCGTTACCTGATTCGTATGGAAGAAATGCGTCAGTCAGCAAAAATTATGCGCCAATGTGTGGAACGTTTGCTTAGTACGGAAAAAAATGGACCAGTTTCGAGTTTAGATCGCAAAATTGTTCCTCCAAAGCGTAGTGAAATGAAAAGTTCGATGGAAGCACTTATTCATCATTTTAAACTTTATACAGAAGGTTTTCATACACCTCCTGGTGAAGTGTATGTTGCTGTGGAAGCACCAAAAGGTGAGTTTGGAGTTTATCTTATTTCTGATGGTACGAATAAGCCTTATCGTGTTAAATTACGTGCTCCCGGTTTTGCTCATCTTCAAGCTATGGATTTTTTAACCCGAGGTCATATGCTAGCGGATGCTACAGCTATTTTAGGATCGATTGATATTGTTTTTGGGGAGGTTGATCGCTAATGTCTGTACGCCGTCTTGCAGATGATATCTATCAGCCCGTAGAGTTTTCTTTTACAAAAGAAAATCAGATATGGGTGCAAAATACTATAGACAAATATCCTGCAGGGCGTAAGCAGTCTGCTGTAATTCCATTATTAATGCGTGCTCAAGAGCAAGATGGTTGGGTAACACGTGCTGCAATTGAGCATATTGCACAGATTCTTTCCATGGCTTATATTCGTGTTCTAGAGATTGCCACTTTCTACACTCAGTTTCAACTCCAACCAGTCGGAACAAAAGCACATATTCAGGTTTGTGGTACGACTCCTTGTATGTTACGTGGTTCTGGTGAATTGATTAAAGTTTGTCAGAAAAAAATTCATCGTGAGCCTTTTATTACCAATCGGGATGGAACTTTATCATGGGAAGAAGTAGAGTGTCTTGGTGCTTGTGTAAATGCTCCAATGGTTATGATTTTTAAAGATACTTATGAAGATCTTACAGCTGAACGACTTGAAGAAATTATTGATGCATTTGAATCTGGTAAAGGCTCTGAGATAGTAGTGGGGTCGCAAAGCGGTCGTAAATCATCAGAACCTGTGAGTGGTTTGACTTCTCTTATTGATATTGATGATGCAAAAGAAAAAAAAGATCCCTCAAGTCTTCAAAAAAAAGATAAGAAGAAAATAGGAGTATAATAAAATTTTATTATCCTACTCATTATGGCAATATTTAACTAAAAATAAGAAATCTTAAAAGGATGTTTTTAAATTAGATTTGAGGAAAAACTAAAAATGCTATGGGAAAAAGAAAAAAGGGTGGAGTATGCTGACTGATAAAGATCGCATTTTCACCAATCTTTATGGTTTAAAAGACAAATCATTAAAGTCTGCAATGTTACGTGGACATTGGGATGGTATTAAAGCGATTATAAACAAAGGTCGTGATTGGATCATTGATGAAGTGAAGGCATCAGGTTTGCGTGGACGTGGTGGTGCTGGTTTTCCCACAGGACTGAAGTGGTCTTTTATGCCAAAACAGAGTGATGGCCGACCTCATTATTTGGTTGTAAATGCAGATGAATCAGAGCCTGGAACATGTAAAGATCGTGATATTTTACGGCATGACCCGCATGCTTTGATTGAAGGAAGTGTTATTGCTGCTTTTGCGATGGGGGCGAATATCGCCTTTATTTATATTCGTGGTGAATATATTCGTGAACGTGAAGCGCTTCAAGCTGCTGTTGATGAATGTTATGATGCCGGATTACTTGGCAAAAAAACGAAATATGGGCATGCTTGTGATATTATTATTCATCATGGTGCTGGTGCTTATATTTGTGGCGAAGAAACAGCTCTTCTCGAGAGTCTTGAGGGGAAAAAGGGGCAACCTCGACTTAAACCACCGTTTCCTGCGAATATGGGGATTTATGGCTGTCCAACAACAGTAAACAATGTAGAGACCATTGCAGTTGTTCCAACAATTTTACGTCGAGGTGCTTCGTGGTTTTCATCAATTGGGCGTGCAAATAATGTTGGAACGAAATTATTTATGATTTCTGGACATGTTAATGCACCCTGTACAGTTGAAGAAGCTCTTGGTGTTTCGTTCCGCGAATTAATTGAAAAACATACAGGTGGTATTCGTGGTGGATGGAATAACCTTTTAGCAGTTATTCCTGGCGGTGCTTCTTGCCCAGTTGTTCGTGGTGAGGATATGATTGATGCGATCATGGATTTTGATGGAATACGAGATATTGGATCTTCTTTTGGCACAGGTGGTGTGATTGTTATGGATAAATCGACTGACATTATCAAGGCAATTTGGCGTATAGCAGCTTTTTTCAAGCATGAGAGCTGTGGTCAATGTACACCGTGTCGTGAAGGCACAGGTTGGATGATGCGTCTTTTAGAACGTATGGTTGAAGGAAGAGCGCAAAAACGTGAAATTGATCTTTTGTTCGAAGTCTCTAAACAAGTTGAAGGACACACTATTTGTGCACTTGGTGATGCAGCCGCATGGCCTGTACAGGGGTTGATCCGTAATTTTCGTCCAGAAATTGAACGTAGAATTGATGCTTATACGCGAAATGTAGTCCAAAGAAGAAATATTGCTTTGGAAGCAGTAGGATAGAGAATTTTATTCTAAAAGAAATAAAATGCAAGTATAGGTGAATTATTCACAGGCTGGTTGAGTGATGATAAATATCAAAGTTGATGGTAAGGAAATTGAAGTCCCTGATTATTATACGTTGCTTCAAGCAGCTGAGGCAGCTGGTGTTGAAATTCCGCGTTTTTGTTTTCATGAATCTTTGTCAATTGCTGGAAATTGTCGTATGTGTTTGGTTGAAGTCAAAGGGGGCCCCCCCAAACCTCAGGCTTCTTGTGCTATGGGGGTTCGTGATTTACGATCCGGCCCTAATGGTGAAACGCCAGAAATTTTTACCAATACAGAGATGGTAAAAAAAACACGTGAAGGTGTCATGGAGTTTCTTCTCATCAATCATCCTTTGGATTGTCCTGTATGTGATCAAGGAGGAGAATGCGATCTTCAAGATCAAGCAATGCTCTATGGACGTGATTGTTCTCGGTATACAGAAAATAAACGTGCTGTAGAGGATAAATATATTGGACCACTTGTGAAAACTGTTATGACACGGTGTATTCATTGCACACGTTGTGTTCGTTTTACAACGGAAGTTGCGGGTGTTTCTGAGCTTGGTTTAATAGGACGTGGTGAAGATGCTGAAATTACGACATATCTTGAGAAAGCTATGACATCTGAATTGCAGGGAAATGTTATTGATCTTTGTCCAGTAGGAGCTTTGACTTCAAAACCTTATGCATTTCATGCACGTCCATGGGAGTTGATTAAAACGGAATCAATTGATGTAATGGATGCACTTGGTAGTGCTATTCGCATTGATAGTCGCGGTCGTGAAGTTATGCGAATTATGCCACGTACAAATGAAGATATAAATGAAGAATGGATTTCTGATAAGACACGCTTTATTTGGGATGGATTACGCACTCAACGGCTTGATAGGCCATATGTACGCAAAGATGGAAAGCTTCAACCTGTAAGTTGGACAGAAGCTTTTGAAAAAATTAAAACAGTCGTTTCTCAAATTTCGCCCAAAAAAATAGGGGCTATTGCAGGGGATCTTGCATCTATTGAAGAAATGTATGCACTTAAAAAACTACTGATTTCACTTGGATCAAAGATCTTTGATTGTCGTCAAAGAGGAATGGCTTTATCCTCTGAATTAGGGCGTTCGAGCTATATTTTTAATCCAACTATTGCAGGTATTGAACAGGCTGATGCTTTGCTTATCGTAGGCTCTAATCCGCGCCATGAAGCCGCTGTTTTAAATGCACGTATTTTTAAACGTCAACGGATGGGAAACTTTCCCATTGCATTAATTGGAGAGAAAGTCGATTTACATTATTCTTATTCTTATCTTGGAGCTGGTACTGATGCTTTAAATGCACTTATCCGTGAAGAGGAGGTGTTTTTTAATGTATTAAAAGAAGCAAAGAGACCGCTTATTCTTATTGGGGAGGGAGCTGTTTCAGGTAAAGACGGTTTGTCTGTTTTAAAAAATCTTGCAAAATTGGCTGATAAAGTTGGAGCCCTTAGTAAAAAATGGAATGGGTTTGGAGTTCTTCATAATGCAGCATCAATTGTTGGAGGATTAGATATTGGTTTTACTTCTAAGCTTGGGGTTACGAATATTCTTAAAACCTGTGAAGTTTTATTTCTTCTTGGAGCTGATGAAATAGAATTAGCCAATACAAAAGCTTTTACAATTTACATCGGTAGTCATGGTGATAATGGTGCGCATGCTGCTGATGTTATTTTGCCTGCATCGACTTATACGGAAAAATCAGGACTTTATGTAAATACAGAAGGACGTGTTCAAATGACAAACCGAGCTGGTTTTGCTCCGGGTGAAGCAAAAGAAGATTGGGCTATTTTACGTGCTTTATCGGATGTTTTAGGACGAAAGCTTCCTTTTGATTCACTTTCTCAATTAAGGCAGAGCTTGTTTAATGATTATCCACATCTTTGTGCCATTGATGATATAGTGCCTTCTGATATAGCTAATCTTAAAGTACTTGGTTCACAAATGATTGTTTTGGAGCAGCAAACATTTACTTCTATGATCAAAGACTTTTATTTGACAAATCCAATAGCACGTGCTTCTGCAGTTATGGCTGAATGTTCATCTCTTGCCCAAAAACGTGCTTCTCAAATTGTAAAGTAAGGGCAAAGGAAAAAGAATAATGAACTATGATTTCTTTATAACTTGGCTGTTGCCGTTACTTATTATAATTGGAAAAACGCTTCTCCTGTTGGTTTTTCTCTTGATCTTAGTTGCTTATCTTCTTTATGCAGATAGAAAGATTTGGGCGGCGGTGCAATTGCGGCGTGGTCCAAACGTTGTTGGCCCGTGGGGATTGTTGCAGTCTTTTGCGGACTTAATTAAATTTGTTGTTAAAGAACCTATTATTCCTGCTGGTGCTAATAAAGGGGTTTTTCTTTTGGCGCCTTTTGTTTCTGCTACACTTGCTTTATCAACTTGGGCTGTTATCCCAGTTAATGAAGGTTGGGAAATTGCACATATTAATGTTGGTTTGCTTTATATCTTGGCCATTTCATCTCTTGAAGTTTATGGCGTTATTATGGGAGGGTGGGCATCAAATTCAAAATATCCTTTCTTAGGAGCCCTTCGTTCAGCAGCACAGATGATTTCTTATGAAGTTTCTATTGGGTTTGTACTTATAACTGTTATTTTAATAAGTGGTTCGTTAGACCTCACAACAATTGTTCATAGGCAAAAACACGGATTTGGAATGATTCTTGGCCTTCCTTTCAGCAGTTTTCTTGATTGGAATTGGCTCGTTCTTTTTCCAATGTTTATTATATTTTTTATTTCTGCGTTGGCAGAGACAAATCGTCCCCCCTTTGATTTAGTAGAAGCAGAATCTGAACTTGTTGCTGGTCATATGGTTGAATATTCTTCAACGCCTTATATGCTTTTTTTTCTTGGGGAGTATGTTGCTATTGTTTTAATGTGCGCACTAACAACTATTTTATTTTTAGGTGGTTGGTTACCTCCCTTGGATATTTGGTGGCTTAATTGGGTTCCTGGTATTATTTGGTTTGTTCTAAAGGTTTGCTTTGTATTTTTTTGGTTTGCTATGGTCAAAGCATTTGTTCCACGTTATCGCTATGATCAACTCATGCGGCTTGGTTGGAAGGTTTTTCTTCCTCTCTCACTAGCAATGGTTATAATAACTGCTGCTTTTTTAAAGTATACAAGTTTTGTTTAAGAGGAGGTTTCACGATGTCAGGTCTTATTCAGGCAGCAAAGTCACTCCTTTTATTAGAATTTATGAGTGCTTTTTTCTTAGCAATGCGTCAATTTTTTGCTCCAAAGCCTACGATTAATTATCCTTATGAGAAAGGTTTTGTTTCGCAACGTTTTCGTGGAGAACATGCGCTACGTCGTTATCCAAATGGTGAAGAACGGTGTATTGCCTGTAAATTATGTGAAGCGATTTGTCCAGCACAAGCTATTACAATTGAAGCAGGACCACGACGTAATGACGGTACACGTAGAACTGTCCGTTATGATATAGATATGGTTAAGTGTATTTACTGTGGTTTCTGTCAAGAGGCTTGTCCAGTTGAAGCTATTGTAGAAGGACCAAATTTTGAATTTGCAACAGAAACGCGAGAAGAACTTTATTATGATAAAGAAAAGCTTTTAATGAATGGAGATCGCTGGGAGAGAGAAATTGCTCGTAATATATTGATGGACGCACCTTATCGTTAAGGGTGTCATTGAATGAGGTGTCGGATAATTTTTCCGATAAATTGTAATCTGGTATGAAGTTTTATACCAATTGTATAGTTAATTGAGGAGAAGACTATGCTACCAGATCTAGCGGCGGCATTTTTCTATTTATTTTCTTTTATTATGCTTGTAAGTGCAATTATTGTTATTACAGCGCGTAATCCTGTGCATTCAGTTTTGTTTTTAATATTGACATTTTTTAATGCTGCGGCTTTGTTTTTACTTGCAGGTGCAGAATTTTTAGGGCTTATTCTGCTTGTTGTTTATGTTGGTGCTGTAGCAGTTTTATTTTTATTTGTGGTTATGATGCTTAATGTTGATTTTTTTGAGTTTAAAAGTGGTGCCCTTCGATATGTTCCTATTGGAGCTCTTGTTGGAGGCACTGTGGCAGTAGAATTAATTGTTGTTTTTATGAGAGGCCATTTTTCTCCAGTTCTTAAAACACATATTACGCAACCAACGCCAGACTTAGCACAGCGAACAAATACACAGGCTTTAGGTGATATTCTCTATACAGATTATGTTTTTTATTTTCAAATTGCTGGGATCATTTTATTGGTTGCAATGATTGGTGCTATTGTTTTAACACTTCACCATAAAACAGGTGTAAAGCGGCAATCTATTGCTGTGCAAGTTTCTCGGACAGTAGAAAATGCAATTGAAATCAAACAAGTTGAGTCAGGAAAAGGCATTTAGGGGAGAATTATGCACATTGATATTACGCATTATCTCATTGTTTCTGCTCTGATGTTTACAATCGGAATTGCTGGCATTTTTCTCAATAGAAAGAATGTGATTATTATCTTGATGTCCATTGAGCTTATATTGCTTTCAGTTAATCTCAATTTTGTTGCGTTTTCAGCATTTCTTCATGATCTTGTTGGTCAAATATTCGCTTTATTTATCTTAACGGTAGCAGCTGCTGAAGCTGCAATTGGTTTGGCAATTCTTGTTGTTTTCTTCCGTAATCGTGGCTCTATTGCGGTTGAAGATGTTAACGTAATGAAAGGCTAACCAATAATGTATCATATTATCATCTTTCTTCCGCTTTTAGGCTTTTTAATTGCCTCTATAGGAGGAAAAGCTATAGGAGATCGCCTGAGTGAATTGATAACATGTAACTGTATGGTACTTGTTGCCGTACTATCATGGGTAGTTTTTTTAGATATTGCTCTTGGTCATACTCCAATGGTTGATGTATTAGTATTACATTGGCTTACTGTTGGCAATTTAAGCTTTGATTGGGCATTACATATTGATACATTAACAGCTGTTATGCTTATTGTTGTGAATAGTGTTTCGGCATTAGTACATATTTATTCAGTTGGTTATATGTATCATGATCCTTCAAGATCCCGTTTTTTTTCTTATCTTTCCTTATTCACATTTATGATGCTAATGTTGGTGACTTCCAATAACTTGCTGCAGATGTTTTTTGGATGGGAAGGTGTGGGGCTTGCTTCTTATTTGCTCATTGGTTTTTGGTTTCAGCGCGATTCTGCTAACAAAGCTGCAATGAAAGCTTTTGTAGTTAATCGTGTTGGGGATTTCGCTTTTCTTTTAGGAATCTTTAGTATTTTTGTTTTATTTCAATCCGTTGATTTTTCTACTATTTTTGCAAAAGCTGCAGATAATAACTTCATACAAAATGTGAAATTTTTAGGATGGCAGCTTGATGGACAAACAGCAATTACTATTACATGTCTTCTGTTATTTATTGGTGCAATGGGAAAGTCAGCACAATTTCTCTTACATACATGGCTCCCTGATGCAATGGAAGGACCCACTCCTGTATCAGCACTTATTCATGCAGCAACAATGGTAACAGCAGGTGTTTTTATGGTAGCACGCATGTCTCCCATTTTTGAACTTTCTTCAATTGCTTTGACAGTAATTATTATTGTCGGAGCAACTACCGCATTTTTTGCCGCAACTGTTGGTTTAGTACAAAATGATATTAAACGTGTTATTGCTTATTCTACGTGTTCACAACTTGGTTATATGTTTGTTGCACTAGGTGTTGGAGCTTATGGAGCAGCTATTTTTCACCTCTTTACGCATGCTTTTTTTAAAGCCTTATTATTTCTTGGTGCAGGCTCCGTCATTCATGCTGTATCTGACGAACAAGATATGCGAAAAATGGGCGGGTTACGTAAACACATAACGATAACGTATTGGATGATGATAACAGGAACCATCGCCTTAACAGGTGTTGGAATTCCAGGAACACCTTTTGGCACTGCTGGTTTTTTCTCCAAGGATATGATTATAGAGTCTGCTTTTGTTTCACATAATATTGCTTCAGGATATGCCTTCTATCTTCTTGTTTTTTCTGCCTTATTAACAAGTTTTTACTCATGGCGGCTTATATTTATGACATTTCATGGTAAACCGCGAGCTACAGTTGATATTATGCATCACGTTCATGAATCGCCTCCGGTTATGTTGATTCCACTCTTTATTTTATCTATTGGAGCAATATTTGCTGGTGTTGTTTTTCAACCTTATTTTTTTGGTGATGTATATGATGCTTTTTGGAAGGGAGCACTATTTACAAGCAACCATAATCACATTCTTCATGATGTTCATCATGTATTTAATTGGGTAAAATGGTCGCCATTTATAGCGATGATTCTTGGATTTATGTTAGCCTATTTATTCTATATTTCTTTTCCTTCTCTTCCCAAAAAAATGGCTGATTTTATGCCAGGAATATATCATTTTCTTTACCAAAAATGGTATTTTGATCAATTATATCAGGTTTTGTTTGTTCGTTCCGTTTTCAGAATTAGCTTCTTTCTTTGGAAAGTCGGAGATATTAAAATTATTGATGGTCTAGGTCCAAACGGTATTGCAGCACGTATTGTTGATATTACAAACAGAATTGTTCGTATGCAGACAGGCTATCTTTATCACTATGCATTTGCAATGCTTATAGGCGTTGCATTGCTGATCACATGGATGATGGTCGGGGGCGTGAATTGATGACAGATTGGCCTATTCTTTCTACGGTTACATTTCTGCCACTTGTGGGGGTACTGCTGATTTTATTTATCAAAGATGATAGCGAAGCAGCGCGATATAATATACGCAATGTAGCATTTTTTACGACTGTATTTGTTTTCATTATTTCCTTAATTATTTGGGCAGAGTTTGATTATACGAACACGCATTTTCAAATGGTTGAGAAATATAATTGGTTAGGAGGTGACATTAACTATCATATGGGGGTTGATGGTATTTCTATTCTATTTGTTGTTCTCTCGGCTTTTCTTTTGCCGTTCTGTATTTTGGCAAGTTGGGAAAATGTTAAAGATAGCTTAAAAGCTTATATGATCGCTTTTCTTCTTCTCGAAGTCGTGATTATTGGAGTCTTTTGTGCTCTTGATGCCATGTTATTTTACGTTTTTTTTGAAGGTAGCCTTATTCCAATGTTTATTATTATAGGTGTTTGGGGGGGGGCACGACGTGTTTATGCAAGTATAAAATTTTTCTTATACACTTTACTTGGTTCAGTGCTTATGCTGGTTGCTCTTATGGTTATGTATTGGGAGGCTGGAACACTCGATATACCGACTTTACTAAATTATCAATTTCCTGCACATATGCAAATATGGTTGTGGCTTGCATTTTTTGCTTCTTTTGCAGTTAAAATGCCCATGTGGCCAGTTCACACATGGCTCCCTGATGCTCACGTGGAAGCACCCACAGCTGGCTCAGTTATTTTAGCCGGTGTATTATTAAAATTAGGTGGTTATGGCTTTCTGCGTTTTTCTTTACCAATGTTTCCTATTGCCTCAGCTGATTTTGCACCTTTTGTTTTTACTTTATCGCTTATTGCTATTATTTACACATCATTAGTTGCACTTGTTCAAAATGATATAAAAAAGCTTATTGCATATTCCTCAATAGCACATATGGGATACGTGACTATGGGCATTTTTGCTTCAAATGAACAAGGTGTTCAAGGAGCTATCTATCAGATGCTATCACATGGAATTATTTCAGCAGCTTTATTTCTTTGTGTTGGAGTTATCTATGACCGCTTGCATACACGTGAAATTTCAGCTTTTGGTGGTTTAGTGAATAATATGCCAAAATATGCTGTTGTTTTCCTAATCTTCACCATGGCGAATGTTGGATTACCCGGAAGTTCAGGATTTTTAGGTGAGTTTTTAACCTTAATAGGTGTTTTTCAAGTAAGTAAATTAGTCGTTGTTTTTGCTACAACTGGCGTTATTTTATCTGCTGCTTACGCACTTTACCTTTATCGGCGTGTAATTTTTGGTTCCTTGGATAAAGAGAATTTAAAAATTCTTGTAGATCTTTCTTCAAGAGAGAAATTTATCCTTTATCCAATGATTATTCTTACAATATTTTTTGGTGTCTATCCAACGCCTATTCTTAAAACAATAGCGTTTTCCGTAGAAGCTCTCATCAATAAATTGCACTAGATAAGGGAAGAATGCACATGCAAACTGAAATGATAGCTCAATTAGTATTAATTCTTCCTGAGATTTTAATAACACTAGGAGGAATCGTATTGCTTTTGATTGGTGTTTATTCCAACACACGTTCCTCTTTAACTGTGACTGGTCTGGCCATTGCGCTTCTCGTTGCAACCATTGTTATTATTGTCGTTTTTCCGAAAAGTGGCTTATTTCAAACTAATGCGCTTATTATAGACTCTTTCGGTCGTTATATGAAAATTTTAACGCTTATTGGTGCACTTTTTGCTCTTATTATGTCTGTTAGTTTTACCAGTTCTCAAAGGTTTGATATATTTGAATTTCCTATACTTGTTCTTTTCGCAACACTTGGTATGATGCTGATGATTTCAGCTGGTAATATGCTATCACTTTATATGGGGTTGGAATTACAATCCTTAGCTTTATATGTTCTTGCTGCAATCAATCGTGATAATGTAAAATCTTCTGAAGCCGGTATAAAATATTTTGTTTTAGGAGCGTTGTCTTCAGGATTGTTACTTTATGGTATTTCCTTGCTTTATGGTTTTACTGGTCAAATTGGTTTTCACGAAATTGCTCTTGCTTTAAAAGGTGAAAAGTTACAATTAGGAGTCATTTTTGGAATTGTTTTTATTTTAGCTGGTTTAGCTTTCAAAATTTCTGCAGTTCCATTTCATATGTGGACACCTGATGTTTATGAAGGAGCACCCACACCTATTACAGCATTTTTTGCTGGAGCTCCTAAAATTGCCGCGATAGCATTAATTATTCGTGTTATTGTTATGACCTTTCTCCCACTAAATAGTTCTGATGGCTCTATGCCTGCATGGCAACAAATTTTTGTGTTTTTAGCGATTACATCGATGACACTTAGTGCATTTGCCGCAATTGGTCAGAGCAATATTAAGCGTCTAATGGCTTACTCATCAATTGGTCATATGGGATATGCGCTCGTTGGTTTAGCTGCTGGAGATATACTTGGAATAAAAAGTGTCATTCTTTATATGACTATTTATCTTGGTATGACGCTTGGTTCATTCGCTTTTATTCTTGGAATGAGATCTAGTAGTGGAAATGTTGAAAATATTTATGATCTTTCAGGGTTAATAAAGACGAATCCGTTTATGGCTGTTGTGATGACAATACAACTTTTTTCCTTAGCAAGTATACCACCTATGGCTGGTTTTTTTGGTAAATGGTATACATTTTCAGCTGCTATTCATGCTGGACTTACTCCACTTGTAGTCGTAGGAATGATAGCGTCTGTTATTGGGGCCTTTTACTATTTACGAGTCATCAAAATTATGTGGTTTGATGAAGCAAAAGCGCATTTTTTTGTTTTATCGAATGAACTTCAATTTTGTCTCGGTCTTTCTGCATTATTCATTTTATTTTATATGCTTTTTGGAATTTGGTTCACTGAATTGGCAGAAAAAGCAGCTGCTGCATTGTTCTAATATGGTTTATCTCTTATCAAATTTTGCACAAAAACAAGGATATGCTGTTGAATCTTATGAAACTGTTGATTCAACAAATCTCATCGCACAGAGAAAAGCCCAAGCTGGTTATCATGGCTATCTTTGGATTGTCGCACAAGAACAATCACAGGGAAGAGCGAGAAGAGGTAGGACATGGTCTAGTCCGAAAGGAAACCTTTATTCTAGTCTTTTATTAACTGATGATATTATTCATCAAACTGCTGCCCAGCTTGGTTTTGTTGCTGGAGTAAGTGTAGTAGAAGCAATAAAACAATTTATAAAAAATGAAAAACAAATGAAGAGTATTGTTACCTTAAAATGGCCAAATGATATCTTGCTAAGAGGAGCTAAAAGCTCTGGAATTTTGCTCGAGATTTTTAAATTACCATCACAACAATATGCACTAGTTATTGGTTTTGGAATAAACGTAAAACATCATTATGAAGATGCACCGTATCTCACTTCAAGCTTAAAGAATATTGGTTTGTGTGTTGAAAAAGAACAGTTATTTACGGTTTTAACAGAGTATTTCGCTAAAAATTACCTTCTTTGGAAACAACCAGCAGGATGTGATATAATCCGCAAAAAATGGCTTTTATATTCTGCTCATTTTGGACGGCATATCAAAATAACCAATAATAAAGAAATTATCGAGGGTATTTTTGAGGGACTTGATAGTAATTTTAACTGCATCATAAAACAAAAAAATGGTCAAAAAGCAATTATAACAGCTGGAGATGTTCATTTTGGTTTGGCGACTTCTGTCCATGCAGATTCTTGTTAATTTATTAAAATTTTATTTCACTATCAATTATCTTAATCATTTAGGAGATGTTTATGGTTGCAGCCAATGAGAATGAATTTGTATTTTTACCTCTAGGAGGAGTAGGTGAAATAGGGATGAATCTGGCTGCTTATGGATTTGGACCACAAAATCTTCGTGAATGGCTACTTGTTGATATGGGAGTTAGTTTTGCTGGTCCTGAATTACCAGGAATAGATCTAGTTTTACCTGACATTCGTTTTCTGGAAAGTGAAAAGCATAATATTCGTGGTATTGTTTTAACACATGCTCACGAAGATCATTATGGTGCTGTTCTTGATTTATGGCCAAAGCTTAAAGTTCCACTTTACTGTACGCCTTTTACAGCAGGATTACTGGAAACTAAAAGACAATCAGATCTTAAATCTTATAAAATTGCACTCAATATTTTTCAAGCCGGTGATTGTTTTCAGGTAGGTTCCTTTGCAATAGAGGCTATTGCCGTTAACCATTCGATACCAGAAGCTGTATCGTTGGCAATTACAACATCTTTAGGTACCGTTATACATACTGGTGATTGGAAAATTGATCATACATCTTCATTTGGAGCTGTAACAGATGAAAAACGATTTCGTACTTTAGGCAATGAAGGTATTTTAGCATTGCTTTGTGATTCTACAAATGCGTGTCTTGATGGTATAACACCATCAGAGCAGCAAATTCAGACAAGCCTTACGAAAATTCTTTCGAAAGCTGAAGGGCGTGTTGCAATAGCTACTTTTGCCTCTAATGTTGGTCGAATACGTTCAATTGCTCTTGCGGCTGAATCTGTTGGTCGTCAGGTTCTTGTTGTTGGACGCTCTCTTAAACGGAGTATTATGGTTGCCCAAGAACTGGGTTATATGAATGGCTTAGCGCCATTTGTTACGGAAGATGATTATGGTTACATTCCGCGCAAAGATATTGTTTTAGTCGTGACAGGTAGCCAAGGAGAGCCGTGTGCTGCTCTGGCCAAACTCTCACGTAATGAAATGAGAAATATTGTACTTTCTTCTGGTGATACTGTCATTTATTCGTCACGGAGTATTCCAGGAAATGAAAGAGCTATTATTGAGATACAAAATCGTTTCATCAATATGGGAATTAAAGTTATCACAAATGAGGACGCTCTTGTTCATGTTTCAGGTCATCCCCGTCCTTCAGAACTTTTACAGATGTATGATTGGATAAAACCACAGATACTTGTTCCTGTGCATGGGGAAGCAATACACCTTACTGCTCACGCAGCTTTAGCACGTCAAGCAGGTATTAAAATTGTTATGGATATTCGAAATGGTGACATATTACGTCTTGCACCAGAAACTGTAGAAGTTATTGATCAAGTTCCTGCTGGTCGTATCTATAAAGATGGTTGTCTTATCGGAAATGAGGATGAATTAGGAATTCGTGAACGTCGAAAATTAAGTTATGCTGGCCATGTTGCTGTTTCTCTCCATATGAATAGCAAGAATGAGTTATTGGATGATATTGGTTTAAGCACATTTGGACTACCTGAGAGAAATGGAAAAGGGGAAAATTTGAAAGATATTCTTTTAGATATTGTTGAAAATACACTTTATAGTATTCCACGCATTAAACGAAAAAATAATGAACTTATTCGTGAAGCAATGCGGCGCGCCGTGAGAGCCGCTGTGCATGAAATTTGGCAAAAAAAGCCTGTCTGTACAGTTTTTTTACATCGATCAAAATAAAGCATTTTAATATTACATTATTTTCTTTTTAATAAAAAAAGAAGAGAGGGGAATTAACAGATTATTTTATCGCTCAAATAAGCTTAATAAGGAATAGAGCATAAAATTTTTCAATAATCTTATCGTTAATTGGCAAGCATTCAGAATGTAGCTATAAATAAGCATATACTACATTAAGTTGTTAATACGATGAGCCTGATTAGGAGTTAATTATTTCAATGCGTCTTTCTCAATATTTCCTTCCTATTTTAAAAGAAAATCCTAAGGAAGCAGAAATTGTTTCTCACCGTCTCATGTTACGTGCCGGTATGATTCGTCAACAAACATCAGGAATTTATTCTTGGCTTCCATTAGGTAAAAAAGTGCTTGATAAAGTTTGTAGAATTATACGTGAGGAGCAAGAACGAGCTGGTGCCATAGAAATATTAATGCCTACAATTCAATCTGCCGATCTTTGGCGTGAAAGTGGTCGTTATGACGATTATGGCTTGGAAATGCTCCGCATTAAAGATCGTCAAAAACGTGATTTACTTTATGGTCCGACTAATGAAGAGATGGTAACAGACATTTTTCGCTCATATATTCGTTCTTATAAAGATCTTCCTCTCAATCTGTACCATATTCAATGGAAGTTTCGTGATGAAATTCGTCCGCGTTTTGGTGTGATGCGCGCACGAGAATTTTTAATGAAAGATGCTTACTCTTTTGATCTTGATTATGAAGGTTCTAAAACATCTTATAATCGTATGTTTGTTGCTTATTTACGCACTTTTTCTTGTCTTGGCTTAAGAGCTATTCCCATGCGTGCTGATACAGGCCCAATTGGTGGTGAACTTAGCCATGAATTTATCATTTTGGCTGAAACAGGAGAGAGCGCTATATTTTGTGATAAGAAATTTCTTGAACTTACTGTTCCAGACAATTCGATTGATTTTAGTGATAAAGCTGTTTTAGCTGATATCGTTAAACAGTGGACATCTTTTTATGCAGCAACAGAGGAAATGCACTGTGAAGAAGAATGGTCTAAGATTTCTGATAATCACCGCCTTGCAGCTCGTGGTATTGAAGTAGGACATATTTTTCACTTTGGTACAAAATATTCTGCTCCAATGGAAGCGAAAGTTATGGGACAAGATGGAAAAGAGCATCTAGTATCTATGGGATCCTATGGTATTGGACCTTCACGTCTTGTTGCCGCAATTATTGAAGCTTCTCATGATGAGAATGGTATTATTTGGCCAAAATCGATTGCACCATTTGATTTTGGTATCATTAATATGAAACCAGATGATAAGAAATGTACTCATACATGTGAAATATTCTATCAAAGTTTAAAGCAAGCTGGTTTTGATCCATTATTAGATGACAGAAATGAGCGTCCTGGATCAAAGTTTGCAATAATGGATTTAATTGGTTTGCCAACACAAATAATTGTTGGCCCTAAAAACGTCGCCCACAATGAAGTTGAAATTAAAGATCGAAAAACGGGTATAAAAAAATCACTAACGGTTGAAACTGCACTCAATCAGTTTTCTGGATTTTGATAGGCAATGTTATGAAGTGGTTGAGGAATAAATGGTTTTCATCTTATGAATGGATGATTGCTTTACGATATATGATTCCTAATAAAAAACATGTTGTTGCATCTGTTATTTCAATTATTTCTCTTATTGGAATTATGTTAGGGGTGTTTGCTCTGGTTGTTGTTATGGCGGTAATGAATGGTTTTCGTACAGAGCTTCTCAATCGTATTCTTGGTATGAATGGACACCTTATTGTTCAGGCGATTGATTCTGGTTTTTCCAATTATAATGCTCTTATTTCTTCTTTAGAATCCGTAAAAGGCGTGAAGCTTGCCTTGCCTGTTGTTGAAGGTCAAGCGCTTGTACGAGGTGAACTTCAAGGAGGATCTGGTGCTTTAGTTCGTGGTATGCGCAAACAAGACTTGGAGAAGCTTAAAACAGTATCTCAGAACATTAAATCAGGATCACTTGCTCAATTTGATAAAGGAGAAGGTATTGCAATTGGAAGTGGCTTAGCAGAGAAATTGGGGCTTACAGTTGGGAGTAACCTTCGCATCATTACACCAGACGGTGACGCGACTCCTTTTGGGGTTATACCACGTGTTAAAGCTTATAAAATAACTGCTATTTTCGAAGTTGGTATGTCTGAATATGATTCAATATTTATCTTTATGCCTCTCCATGAAGCACAAATGTTTTTTAATTTGGGAGATAAGATTCAATCTTTAGAGTTATTTCTGAATGATCCTGACGCTGTTGACCAAATAAAACCAGTCGTAGGAAAAGCTATCGATCAGCAGGTCTATTTAATTGATTGGCGTGTGCGTAATCAGGCTTTTTTTTCGGCCTTACAGATTGAACGCAATGTTATGTTTTTCATTCTTTCTCTTATTGTCCTTGTTGCTGCTTTGAATATTATTTCAGGATTAATTATGCTAGTCAAAGATAAAAGTCATGATATTGCTATTTTGCGCACGATGGGCGCACAACAAGGGACAATTATGCGTATATTTATTGTCACTGGTATGATGATCGGTTTTATTGGAACAATATTAGGCTTAATTTTTGGTGTTATAGCAACTGCAAATATCAATCATATTCAAGATTTTGTCTCTTGGTTATTTAATGTCGATGTTTTTAATCCTCAACTTTATTTTTTAACGAAATTGCCTGCACAAATTGAGTGGGGAGAGACAGTTATGGTTGCTGTAATGACTTTATTTTTGTCATTTCTTGCCGCTCTCATTCCTGCATGGCGAGCTGCTAAATTAGATCCCGTGCAAGCTTTGAGGTATGAATAATGGCAGCTATTTTAGAGCTTGTAGACATTGAGCAACATTTTTTCGAAAACTATAAACCTCTCATTATTTTAGATAAAGCGAGCTTTATTCTTAATCGTGGAGAACTTGTAGCACTTGTTGCACCATCTGGTACTGGAAAATCCACACTTCTTCATATCGCTGGATTATTGGAAAAGCCAACCACTGGTGATGTGATATTGCGTGGTATTTCTTGTGCAAAACGCTCTGATAGGGAACGAACCGCTATAAGACGAAATGATATCGGTTTTGTATATCAATTTCATCATTTGCTTCCAGAATTTACGGCTTTAGAAAATGTCATGATACCGCAAATGATAGCAGGATTTAAAAAATCCATAGCAGAAGATCGTGCACTTAAATTGTTGACCTATTTGCGTGTTTCTCATCGCGCCAATCATCGTCCATCGGAATTATCGGGTGGTGAACAGCAACGGGTTGCTATTGCACGCGCAGTCGCAAATGGTCCTTCGGTTCTTTTAGCTGATGAACCCACTGGGAATCTTGATCCTGTAACTTCAGCTTACGTATTTCAAGCTTTATCTGTGCTTGTTCGTCAATCTGGACTTTCTGCTCTTATTGCGACACATAATTACGGTTTAGCTAAACAAATGCATCGTCGAATTACACTTAAGGAAAAGAAGATTATTGAACTTCCTTAGAAGTAAGATAAAAACACATCTTACAAATTGAATATTGTATCTATATCACTTTTCATCTAATCCAAGGAGATTTTTTATGACAGTTTTTGCCGTTGACGAAAATCAATTAGATGCACGCCGTCGTCGATTGATTTTTCGTGCATGGCATCGAGGTATTCGTGAAATGGATTTAATTTTTGGGCACTATGTAGATGCTCATATTATTGGGATGAGTGATAAAACAATCTCTCAACTTGAATATATCATGTCTTTTGATGATCGCGATTTGCTGAAGTGGATTACTGGAGAAATTTCACCACCATCTGAAGTGGACAGTCCACTTTTTCGTGACATTATAAATTCTTATGTTTACATAAAGTTAAATTGATTCCGATGCCTATATTAAAAAAAATTATTATTCCTAAAGACATTCCTGTTCATATGATCTTTGATGGAGTTACTGATGGATTTGAAGCCTTTGCGCTTGCCAAATTAAGTTCAGAAATTGCACAAGACAAACCACTTATCTATGTAGTCCGAGATGGAACAAAAATTGCCCATTTACAACAAGTATTAAACTTTATTGAGCCCAATTTGCCTATACTTCAATTTCCTGGATGGGATTGTTTGCCCTATGACCGTGTGTCACCTGGAATTGCTGTGATGGCACGTCGATTATCAGCTTTATCGCATATAGCAAGTTTACGTAAGAATCCAAGCACCGCAATTATATTAACAACAGCCAATGCAATTATGCAAAAATTACCCCCTCGTGAAATGATTGAGGCTCAAATT
Source organism: Bartonella alsatica (assembly GCF_013388295.1). Classification (NCBI taxonomy): domain Bacteria; kingdom Pseudomonadati; phylum Pseudomonadota; class Alphaproteobacteria; order Hyphomicrobiales; family Bartonellaceae; genus Bartonella; species Bartonella alsatica. Next base: position 94,790 of record NZ_CP058235.1, read on the forward strand.
ATTCGCACACGTGTTGGTCAACATATGAACATGGAGCATTTAATTCAATTTCTAGAATTTAATGGTTTTGAGCGTGTTACAGTTGTTCATAATATTGGTGAATTTGCTGTGAGAGGCGGAATTATTGATATTTTTTCTCCCGTTGATGTTGAACCTTTACGACTTGATTTTTTCGGAGACATCTTGGAAACTATCCGTGTATTTGATTCAGAAACACAAAGAACAACAAGTAAAAGAACAGAATTTTTATTACATTCAATGAGCGAAGTTGTTCTTACACCCGAATTTATAAGCCGGTTTAAAAGAAATTATATTCGTACATTTGGTGTATCACAAAAAAATAACATACTTTATGAATCAATTTCTCAAGGACGGCGCTTTTCCGGTATGGAACATTGGTTACCGTTTTTTTATGAGCATCTTGATAATTTTTTTGACTACTGTGATGACTTACCTGTTGTTTTTGAATATCTCATAGAAGAGGCATTAAACGAACGCTATCGGCTTATTCAAGATTATTACAATGCTCGCAAAGAGCGTGAAAATGATAAAGAAAGTTTTTCTTCTTATCATCCAATAGAACCTAACCTTCTTTATCTAACACCAGAGCAGGTCTTAGAATATGCACAACGATCTGGGCGACGTATTGATTTTACACCTTTTAATATTCCACAAACTTCTAAACAAACCATTGTTCATACAAATATTAAATCGGGATATGATTTTATAGAAGAACGTAAAGCGCAAGAAAAAAATGTTTTTTCAAGTGTGGTTCACCATATTGCTTCACTGCGCGCTGCAGGCAAAAGGGTTCTTTTAGCTTGTTGGAGTGAAGGCTCTCTCAACCGTTTATTACAGGTTCTTGAAGAGCATGGACTACAAAAAATAGATATTGCAAAATCATTGCGAGCTGTCAGAGCAACACCACGTGATCGTGTATGTGCAGCTGTTATAATGATTGAACATGGTTTTGAGGCTGAAGATTTTGTTATTATATCAGAACAAGATATTCTTGGTGATCGATTAATAAGATCATCAAGACGCCGTAAACACAATAAAAATTTTATTTCTGAAATTGCTACTTTAAATTCTGGCGATATCGTTGTGCATATTGATCATGGTATTGGACAATTTATTGGTCTTAAGACCATTATGACAACTGGCATTTTACGCGACTGTCTTGAAATTAAGTATGCTGGTGGTGATAGGCTCTTTTTACCTATTGAAAATATCGAACTTCTCTCACGTTATGGATCGGAGGAAACAGATGTAACGTTAGATAAGTTAGGTGGTGTTGCTTGGCAAGTACGTAAAACACGGCTAAAAAAACATCTATTACAAATGGCTGGTCAATTGATCCGTATAGCTGCAGCGCGTGCTACGCGCTCTGCACCTGTTTTTGTTCCACCAGTTGGACCATTTGATGAATTTGTTGCGTGTTTTCCTTATGAAGAGACAGAAGATCAAATGGAAGCAATTGATGCCGTTTTAGATGATTTGGCATCAGGGAGACCAATGGATCGCTTGATATGTGGTGATGTTGGCTTTGGAAAAACAGAAGTTGCTATACGAAGTGCTTTCGTCGCAGCATTAAATGGGTATCAAGTTGCTGTTGTTGTACCAACAACTTTGCTTTCACGCCAACATTATAATACTTTTATTGCGCGTTTCCAAGGATTACCTGTTAAGATTGGCCATGCCTCAAGGCTTGTGAAAACTAAAGAACTCGCACAAGTCAAAAAAGGTATATTAGATGGTACGATTGATATTGTCATTGGAACGCATGCATTACTAAGCGATGCAGTTAATTTTTTACGACTAGGACTTCTTATCATTGATGAGGAACAGCATTTTGGCGTAAAACACAAAGAGCGTTTAAAAGAGCTTAAAAGCGATATTCATGTCCTTACACTTTCGGCAACCCCTATACCCCGAACTTTAGGATTAGCATTATCAGGGGTACGAGAACTTTCATTGATAACGACTCCACCTATTGATAGAATGGCGGTACGTACTTTTATTTTACCGTTTGATTCACTTGTTATACGTGAAACATTGCTTCGAGAATACTATCGTGGTGGACAAAGTTTCTATGTTTGTCCCCGTATTTCTGATCTTGTTTCTGTGGAAGAATACCTCAAAACGCATGTGCCCGAACTCAAATTCGTTATAGCCCACGGACAAATGCCAGCTGGACAACTTGACGATATTATGAATGCATTTTATGATGGGCAATACGATGTTCTGCTATCAACAACCATCATTGAATCAGGTCTTGATATTCCAACAGCCAATACATTAATCGTACATCACGCTGAAATGTTTGGTCTTGCTGCTCTTTATCAATTGCGTGGTAGGGTAGGGCGTTCAAAACAACGTGCCTATGCTCTCTTTACGTATCCTTCGGGAAAAATTTTAACTCCTGCTGCTAATCGTCGGCTTAAAGTTTTACAATCTCTTGATAGTTTAGGTGCTGGTTTTCAATTAGCTAGTCATGATATGGATATTCGCGGTTCAGGCAATTTTTTAGGTGAAGAGCAATCAGGGCATATCAAAGAAGTTGGATTTGAGTTGTATCAAAAAATGCTTGAAGAGGCTGTTGCTGAACTAAAAAATGGGGAGCAAAACGAAGATAAACAGTGGTCACCACAAATTTCACTTGGTACAACAGTGATGATACCGGAAAGTTTTGTGCCTGACTTATCTTTACGTATGGGACTTTACCGCCGTTTAACAGAGCTTGGTGATTTAGAACAAATCAATGAATTTGCTGCCGAATTAATTGATCGCTTTGGTCCTTTGCCGCTTGAAGTTCAACACCTTCTTAAAGTCTTTTATATCAAAACATTGTGTCGAAGAGCACATGTGGAAAAATTAGATACTGGTCCAAGGGGGATTGTTATACAATTTCGCAATAATTATTTTGCAAATAGTGTTGCTCTTGTTCAGTGGATTGAAAAACAAGGTTCGATGGCAAAAATTAGGCCAGATCAAAGTATAGCTCTTATTCGTGATTGGGCTACGGTGAATGAAAGACTTATTGGAGCAGTGAAAATTATGACACAGCTTGTAGAAATGACAGAGAAATATTCTATTTAAGAGTTTTCTTATAGGATAAAATTATTACTTATTTTATATTATACTTTTAAAAAATATCTAATTAAAAAAATAAGAATTATTAGTAGTAATAATAAAATCGAATTTATTAAAGAAAAATTTATAAGTTAAAATTTTTGATAAAATGCACCATTGCTACAAAATACTACAAAATTTTGTATGAATAGAATAGACTTTTTAGAAGTTGAATGATCTCAGTGAGGTATGTTTCAAGTTTATTTTGAAATTAGATCAAAACTATTAATATATAGAACGCATATTGCTAATGAGTGGAAATAGCAAGCGAATACGAAGAAAAATGTTATGAAAAAAACTAATTAAAGCAAAAGGAACATCTGAAAAAACTCTAATCAATAAAATATTTAGGAACATGACAAGATAATGAAAAATTATCTAATTTTTGTTGCTTCTTGCAAAACGTGAGAGAATATACTGCACAGTGATATGCCTACTGTTTTGCGCAAAGATTTAGATTAGAAAAAAAGATTTATTTGGGCTATAAAATATAAAAGCTTTATCACGAGAGGGTAACCACTATTGTTTCATAAATAAGGCCAGAGAATTATTCATTAGTAAACAGTTTTCTTAACAGTTGTTTTGAGACTGCGAATAACGAAGAAATTTAACCCATCAAATATTCCAACAATACCAATAAGTAATTTTACTTTTTTAATTTGCTTCAAGGAATGGTATAAGGAAAATGTTCAAATTTTCCAGTAATTTTGGAGCTTTATGTATGCAATACCTGATACTAAAGCTCCATGGTTTAAAAGACAGTATAACTATAAAAAACTTTAAAGTAATAAGAGCTATAGAATAACACAAGAATTTACTTTAATTATATTGCAATAATTTACTTTAATTATATTGCAATATTGATTCCTTTATGCAATCTTATCTTATTCCATTGCACTAAGGTATTTTATGGATAAATTTCATAAAAGACCAATGCCTTAAAAGGGGGATGCTGTATATGTGTGCATAAGAATTTAATTGATTTTTTGTAGCTTTTTTCTCCCAATTTGACTTTTCTCTTTATATTGAAGTAAGAAGTATAAATAAAGGGTATCAGTTCATTGGTTTAATTTAATACACTTGATTGAAATTATATTCAGTATCCCTATTGTTAGGATTATTATAAAAGCGCGTTGAAAGGACTAACTTAATCATGTCGCATGAAAATATCTATTCTGTTGTTTCAGTATTAGCTGGAGCTGTTGCTCTTTTTCTTACAATTTATTCTTCTGCAAAGGCGCAAACTCTATCTCAAGGTTGGTATAAGGTTTGCAGTAAGCAACATGACGTTGATGTTTGTAATACAATGAACACTGTTGTATCGAATACTGGTCAGCCTTTAACGGCTTTTAATCTTGTTGAAATAAAAGGAAAACAAAATGAAAAACGCATAGGTATCCAAGTGCCTACAGGTCGTTTTTTGCCAGAAGGAGTTCATATTCAAATAGGAGATAATTTCTCTAAAAAAATTCCTTATATTATTTGCAATGGACCGAGTTGTATTGCCAATGATGTCTTAGATGATAAGCTTATCACTGCGATGAAAAGTGGTTCGAAAATGATTGTAACCACAATTAATTTTCGTGGTTCAGCTAATCCTATTGAATTTTCTCTTAATGGATTTACAACTGCATATACAGGCCCTGGTATGGAAGAAAAAGATTTTCAACAAGAACAAATAAAGTTGCAACAGGCTATTCAATCAAAGCAAAAAGAGATCGAAGATCGTATGCGAGCTGAACAAGAGAAAGCTAAACAAAAATAATTAATATACGGATAAGAAAAGCATTTTTAAAAGCTTTTTCTCTGTGTTTTACTATTAAAACCGCCACAAAATATTTGCGGCGGTTTTCTTATGTTTAACTTTTGGAAAGCTTTCTGCGTTTCCACCAACCAATACGCTCAGTTTTTGGAGAATCATCAGGCGTTGATGATATAACAACAGGATGCTTGGCTTTTTTCTCAACTTTGGAGGAAGTTTGTTCGACAGATTTTTCTAAGACAGATCTCTGTTCTAATATCTCTTTTGTTGGAGTTAATTCTTTAGAGAGTGGCTTTTTTTGTGCTTTTCGTGTTGATTTTTTGCCATTTTCAATAATTTTTTCTACCGCCTTATGAGCAGTTTTATCTACTTTTTTTGTTTTAACTTTTTGTATCGAGCCGGCTATAGATTTTTCTTCTACAGGTTCTGCTATTATTATACTCTGTTCGTTTTCAATGGTTTGCTGTTTTTGCACTGCTTTTGAAGAACGCGCTTTACGTTTTTTAGGTTTAACAATCGTATCAACTTTTACAGTTTCATCTTGTTGTATACTTAAATGTTGTGTACTGTCTTTCTCTTCTTCAAATTGAACAGGTTTCGTAGTTGGAGTACGGCGTTTGCGGTATTCTGTTCTAATTTCTTCTAAGGCCTGCTTAGCAAAGTCTCCTACCGGTTCTGCATAAGGAATACGAAGCTGATAAAAGCCATTATCCTGATTACGGCGACCGCCACGACGTCCTCGACGACGGATTCGACGACGGGAATCATCATTTAGCGTTTCATCTTTTTTATGAACGGTGGAAAGAGAATTATCATTCATCTCTCCTTGACGATTTTTACGCCAACGTTTCTGATTTGCTTCAACGAGTGTTTTATCTTCAATAAAAGAGCTATCTACTAAAATCTCATCGTCTACTTCTTCTACACTTTCATCTTCAAAAACCAATGGAGACTGAGAAACTGCTTCTGCTATTGTACCTTTAGAAATAATAAGATGTTGCGTTCCAATGCTATCATCTGCTTCAATACTAATATTAAGCTTAAAGCGCGCTTCTAGATTAACAAGAATATTGCGTTTATGATTTAACACATAAAGCGCTGTTGCTGCGGGTGTACGTACAGTAATATTATGTTGCGGATTATGAAGAAGATATTCTTCAATTGAGCGCATGACATGTAAAGCAATTGATGATTCAGAACGAACATTACCCGTTCCAGCACAATGGGGGCAGGGTTGCGTTGTACTTTCTAAAACTGATATGCGAATACGTTGACGACTCATTTCCAAAAGGCCGAAGTGTGAAATGTGACCAACTTGAATACGGGCACGATCACTTTTTAAGCAATCTTTCAACTTTTTTTCAACCAGCTTCACATTCCGCTCTTCAAGCATGTCTATAAAATCAATCACAATCAAACCAGCAAGATCACGTAAACGTAATTGACGCGCTATTTCTTCTGCAGCTTCAAGGTTGGTTTGTAATGCTGTTTTTTCGACAGAAAGCTCTTTTGTAGAGCGGCCAGAGTTTACATCAATAGCAACAAGCGCTTCTGTTTGATTAATAACAATATAACCACCAGATTTTAAAGAAACTTGTGGATGCAACATTTTATCAAGTTGAATTTCAATATTATTACGTACGAAAATTGGAATAGGTTCGCGATAAGGTTGTACAACTTTTGCGTGACTTGGCATAAGCATACGCATAAAATCTTTTGCTTCACGATATCCTTGATCACCAGAAACAAGAATTTCATTGATGTTCTTATTGTAAAGATCCCGGATAGAACGCTTTATAAGATTGCTTTCTTCATGAACAAGACATGGCGCTGTGGATTTGAGTGTCAAAGTGCGAACAGTATCCCAGAGTCGAGTGAGATATTCGTAATCGCGTTTAATTTCAGCTTTAGTTCTATTTGCTCCAGCAGTTCGCAGAATAACTCCCATGCCTTTGGGAACTGCTAATTCTTTTACAATTTCTTTAAGACGCTTGCGATCTTGTATATTTGTAATTTTCCTTGAAATGCCACCACCACGTGCTGTGTTAGGCATTAAAACAGAATAACGGCCTGCTAAAGATAAATATGTTGTAAGTGCAGCACCTTTATTACCACGTTCTTCCTTAATAATTTGCACCAACAAAATTTGACGTCGTTTAATCACTTCTTGAATTTTATATTGACGCCCTTGTTTTCGTTGATAGGTGGGAAGTTCTTCACGCACATCCTCTGCACCAACCATTTCGATACCTTCATGAAAAACATTTACGTTAAACACTTCTTCTGCATCATCAACCGTTGTTATCTCAGATATCATATCAGTTTCAATATCTGCAGCCATGATATTAGTGCGCTTATCTTTTTTTGTTTTTCGGGAACGTTTTTTATTTTTGTTTGTTTCTTCAGTAGAGACATCTGTATAATTGTCTCCTACTACAGCTTTTTCTTCTTCTTCAAGAAGAGCGAGACGATCAGCCATAGGAATTTGATAATAATCGGGATGAATTTCAGAAAACGTCAAAAAACCATGGCGGTTCCCACCATATTCGACAAAAGCTGCTTGGAGCGATGGTTCTACACGTGTAATACGTGCTAAATAAATATTCCCCTTGAGCTGCTTTTTATGTTCTGATTCAAAATCAAATTCTTCAATTGTGTTGCCGTGAACAACAACAACACGTGTTTCCTCCGGATGGGAGGCATCTATAAGCATTTTGTTTGACATAAGTTAAAATCCTGAAGGCGACATGCGCAACTTTATTCAAACGAACAGTATAACTATTCGCAAACGTGAAGGGCTGTCTGCCATAAAAGGGAGGTACCAGTAAGACAGAATGGGACTCTACATGTAGATGCATGACTACATTTACAGCATTCCTAATCATCATTTCCATCTGTTTTGTATGACTCATAATTTTTATAAGTCTCCGGTAAAACAATCTTTAAAATAGTTCGGATGTCCGAACCAGCGAAACTTAAATAACGCAATCTTAGCTTTTATGACATAAAGAATTTTCACCCATAAAAAGCCTGAATGTATAACATGCAATAAATATTAAAGACAACTTAATATGGACTACAGATAATTAAAACAGTTACTATTAGCTAGGAAGCGTAACTATTCTTTTATGTTGATATCATGATTTTGGCAAGTAACAATATAAATACCTACCATTATAATGCCTTTATTGCCTTAATTTAGTTTTTTGTAGTGTTTAAAATGAAAGATGGAGTAAATCTGATATATCGCTTCTATACGGTTGAAATCAGTTATTGGTAATCTAAAATAAGAGTATTTCATTTATGATAAAAGGGATTTCTAGCAAAAAGTCAAAAGCAGTCTATTGGGATATTATTTTGTACGTCTCATGTTGTTTACTGTTTTTTGCATCCCAAACAAATATCCAAGCAGCAGATGCTTTAAAACTTATTAATTTGCGAACTATTGGTGATAAAGCACACACACGTATTATTGCGGTTTTTAATGCTGAACCAAATGCTCATTTACAAATTTTGGATAAGCCCACCCGATTGATTATTAATTTACCTACCGTTGATTTTTCAGCGCAAAATACAGTTTTAAAGAAACAGAACACATTATCAAACATGTGGTCAGATATACGTTACGGTTTCTCTGATATACGGACTTCACGCATTATTTTGACGAGTAAATTTGCTTTTGTTGTTGAAAAAAGTACAGTACAAAAATTAGAAAATGGTTTATGGCAGCTGCTAATTGATATTAGTAAAAGCACCCAAGAAAAATTTAATGAAGCATTCGAAAAACAACAAAAAGTCAATCTTTATACAAAAACACAACGAATGCCAATACGTAATTTTCGTGTTGTTCTTGATCCTGGTCATGGTGGAATTGATGGTGGTGCACAAGGTATTAGTGGGATTTTAGAAAAAGATATAACACTAGCATTTGCACGTGTTTTACGAGATGAATTAAAAAAAGATTCTCATATCACAGTTGCCTTGACACGTGATTCTGATGTCTTTTTAAAATTAAGTGAAAGGGTTAAAAAAGCGCAAGAATTTAATGCTGATCTTTTTATATCTATTCATGCGGATACCATTAAAGTACATTCTCTTCGTGGTGCCACAGTTTACACTATATCAGACAAGGCATCTGATGCAATTGCAAAATCTTTAGCTGAAAATGAAAATAAAGTTGATCTTTTGGATGGTTCTCTTTCTGATGAATCGCTTGAAGTTACAGATATTTTGATGGATCTTACTCGACGTGAAACGCATGCATTTTCAGTAAATTTCGCTAATAGTGTTGTCTCAAACTTATTAAAAAATAATATCAATTTGATCAATAACCCTCATCGATATGCCGATTTTCAAGTCTTAAGAGCTTCAGATATACCCTCTGTTTTGATAGAAATCGGTTATTTATCCAATAAAGAGGATGAAAAATTATTAAATAATCCCCAATGGAGAAAACAAATGGCTGTCTCGATCGCTCATTCTATTCGTCAATTCACTGAATACAAGCAGAAAATTACGCAGCCTCTTTAAATTTGTGAGAAAATAGAGTATCGGTATCGTATTTTGGTATAGTTTAGTATAAACAGTAAAAGATAGAAATTAGTTTTTTCTTTATCTCAATCTAGCGATGATACCCGCGTGGCGGTGGGATAATATATTTTTCTTTAATCAATTCTGAAGAAAGCGGTAGCCGTTTCGATGATGATTTTTTTAAGATATCTTCTTAGTTTTTTTATTATTCTTGGGTTTTGCGAAACAGTAATACAGAGTGCAATAGCAAAAAATCAGACGAATATACTTCCTGATTATGAAGTTCTTTCTCTCTATGAACCACCTGTGATGACTCGCGTTCATGCTGCGGATGGTAGCCTTATGGCAGAGTTTGCAACAAAACATCGACTTTATTTACCAATTCAGTCAATACCAAAGATTCTTAAAGAGGCTTTTATTTCTGCTGAAGACAAAAATTTTTATCAACATTTCGGTTTAGATCCCGAAGGGCTCTCTAGAGCTTTAATCAACAATATCCGCAATATTGGTTCAGGAAAACGTCCAGAGGGAGCATCCACCATTACACAACAAGTCGCTAAAAACTTTCTTTTAAGTTCAGAGGCAACATTAGAACGTAAGTTAAAGGAAGCTATTCTGGCGATGCGTATTGAAAAAACCTATTCAAAAGACCATATTCTCGAGCTTTATCTCAACGAAATTTATCTCGGTCGTGGCACTTATGGTATCGCTGCAGCTTCTTTGACTTATTTTAATAAATCTGTCAATGAACTTACTTTGGAACAATGTGCCTATTTAGCTGCTCTTCCAAAAGGTCCAGGAAATTATGATCCATTTAAAAATACACAGCGTGCAATTAATCGGCGCAATTGGGTTATAGATCGAATGATTGCAAATGGATATGTAACACATGAACAAGGAAAAGAAGCTAAAGCGAAACCTTTAGGAGTGACAATACGTGGCAAGGATAGCTATGTTTTCGCTGCTGATTATTTTACTGAAGAAGTACGTCGCCGTTTAATGCATCGTTATGGTGCTAAAACGCTTTATGAAGGTGGGCTTTCCATTCGCACGACACTTGATCCGCGTTTACAACTTCTTGCTCGACGAGCTTTACACAATGGGTTAATTAAATTCGATCATTCACAAGGATGGCGCGGAGCTTATGAACACATTGATATAAAAAATGATTGGGGTATAGAACTTGCAAATATCACAGGATTAAATGATGTTCCTGAATGGCGTTTAGCTGTTGTTCTTTCTGCTAACGCCAATAAAGTGGTGATTGGTTTACAGCCACAGCGTGAAGCTTCAGGCTTATTATCAAAAAAACGAGAAACTGCTATTTTATCTGAAGTTGATTCAAAATGGGCATTAAATGTTGTGAAAGAAAATGGCCACCGAAGAGTTGTTCAGAATTTATCGCATGTCCTGCAAATTGGTGATGTTATTTTTGTTGAAAAAATACCAAATACAAACAACATTTACCGTTTACAACAAATTCCAAAGGTTGAAGGCGCAGTTATTGCTATGGAACCTCATACAGGGCGTGTCCTTGCAATGGTAGGAGGCTTTTCTTTTGCTACATCTGAATTTAATCGTGCAACACAAGCCTATCGTCAACCTGGTTCTGCTTTTAAGCCTTTTGTATATGCAGCAGCACTCGATAACGGATATACACCAGCATCTGTTGTTTTAGATGCTCCCATCGAAATTCGTCAATATAATGGCGAGATTTGGCAACCTAAAAATTATGGTGGTACTTTTGCAGGGCCATCAACACTGCGTTATGGCATTGAATATTCACGTAATCTTATGACAATACGGCTTGCTTATGATATGGGAATGCCTCTTGTTGCTGAATATGCAGAGCGTTTTGGGATTGTAGATAAATTGCAACCTTATCTCCCCATGGCCTTAGGAGCTGGAGAAACAACAGTTTTACGAATGGTTACAGCTTATTCAATTATTGCAAATGGGGGACGCTCTATTAATCCTTCTTTAATAGACAGAATTCAAGATCGGTATGGAAAAACGATTTATCGTCATGATGATCGTCTCTGTGAAAATTGTAATGCTCAGTCATGGAATAATCAACGTGAACCTAAATTGATTGATGAACGAGATCAAGTTCTTGATCCTATGACAGCTTATCAGATTACATCAATGATGGAAGGAGTTATTCAGCGCGGTACGGCTGTACGTTTACGTTACCTCAATCGACATATTGCTGCTAAAACAGGGACTACTAATGATTCTAAAGATGTATGGTTTATAGGGTTTACTCCTGATCTTGTCGTTGGTGTTTTTGTTGGTTATGATCAACCAGCACCGTTAGGATATAATGGAACAGGCAGTTCATTGGCAGCACCTATTTTTGGTGAATTTATGGAAGCAGCTTTGAAAAGAAAACCAGATGTACCATTTAAAATGCCAGAAGGTATGATTTTAATGCCGATTAATCGTAGAACAGGAATGCTCGCAGAAAGAGGAGAACAAGATGTTATTATAGAAGCATTTAAGCCAGGAACTGGGCCTGCTGATATATATCAGGTCATTGGTAGTACAAATTCTTTTCAAGAAGGTGTTCCTATAATAACCACTTCTCCACAAGTTAATAAGGCGCTTGAAAGCGGTACAGGTGGGCTGTATTAATCAGAAAAACTCTCTTTTTGCACGACTGACGAATGGAGTGAAATCGTTCTTATCTATTTTTGCAGTAGAACTACAATAAATAGATTTTTGAAGTATGCTATACCCTTACTATAATCATTAAATTTGTGTAAAACGCTAAGAAGCATAACTAGAAAGAATTTTTAAAAAAATAAAAATTATGGTGTTAAACTATGCGAGCAGAAATAGAAACATTGGTTGATGAAATTCAGCAAGCAATTAAGTTGCTAAGGGGGCATCTTTAACTGGGATCAATCAATAAAACGTCTCGAATATCTCAATCAAAAAGCAGAAGATCCAACATTTTGGGATAATGCGCAACAAGCACAAGATATGATGCGTGAGCGTCAGCGTCTTGATGATTCAATTCGTGACATCCGATCATTTACAAAAACACTTGAAGAGTGCATTGAGTTAATCGCGATGGGCGAAGAAGAAAGTGATATCGAAGTTATCACTGATGCAGAAAATACAATACGCCATCTTAAGAATGAAATAGAAAAAAGACAAATCGATGTGCTTCTTTCAGGAGAAGTAGATTCAAATGATACTTATCTAGAAGTTCATGCAGGTGCAGGAGGAACAGAAAGCCAAGATTGGGCTTCTATGTTGTTGCGTATGTATATGCGCTGGGCTGAACAGCATAAAATGAAGATTGAAATATTAGAAATTCACGATGGGGAAGAAGCCGGAATAAAATCAGCAACTATTCTCATAAAAGGGCATAACGCATATGGTATGTTAAAAACAGAATCAGGTGTTCATCGTTTAGTGCGCATTTCACCATTTGATTCCAATGCAAAGCGTCATACTTCTTTCGCAAGCATTTGGATTTACCCAGTCATCGATGATAATATTGAAGTTGATGTTACAGAGGCAGATGTTCGCATTGATACATATCGTGCTTCAGGTGCTGGAGGACAACATGTTAATACAACAGATTCTGCAGTTCGCATCACACATATAAAAACTGGCATTGTTGTTCAATGTCAAATGGAGCGTTCTCAGCATAAAAATCGAGCAACTGCGTGGTCTATGCTACGTGCGAGACTTTATGAAGAAGAACTCAAAAAGAGAGAAGAAGAAACAAATGCTGTTGAAGCTTCTAAAACAGAAATTGGATGGGGACACCAAATTAGATCTTATGTTCTTCAACCTTATCAACTTGTCAAAGATCTACGCACAGGTGTTGAAAACACTGATCCACAATCTGTACTTAATGGCAATTTAGATGCATTTATAGAGGCAGCACTTGCTCGACGCATTTACGGGGAAGACCCCAAAATTGAAGATATTGGTTAATCAGAATTCTGTAAGCTTATTTTCGGTCTGTAACTCTAATTTATAGATAGTTAAATTTACTAAACCCAACAATTAGAGGGATTTCTGCGTTTTATAGGTGCTTGAATAACAAAACTTATAAACCATTGGCATGTAAAACTGCAGCAACAGCTAACACTTTATCAGCGTGCCCAGGAACGCTAACTTTGCGCCATTCCTCTACTATTTTTCCAGTTGTATCAATTAGAAAAGTGCTTCGTTCAACACCCATATATTTGCGCCCATACATGTTTTTTTCAACCCACACACCGTAAGCTTCAAGCGTCGTTTTTTCTTCATCGGAAACAAGGATGATATCAAGTGCGTGTTTTTTTTTAAATTTGTCATGTTTTTGAATATTATCTGGAGAGATTCCAATAATAACCACCCCGATTTCATCAAATTTTGTCTTCAATCGTGTAAAATCAATGGCTTCATTCGTGCACCCACTGGTATCATCTTTTGGGTAAAAATATAAAACAACGAGTTTTCCTTGTAGGCCAGAAAGACGCACTTTACCTCCACCATCGCGTGGCAAATCGAAATCAGGGGCAAGGGTGCCTTTCATTGGTTTTGTCATTGTTTTTGTCTTTCTTTCCTATTAATAAGTATAAGATGCTAGAATACGCAAAAAAAAGAACTATTCAACTCTCTAAAAGGCCATTATTCTGAAAGAGTTTTTGTTTTTTCTACATAGCTTATTATATCAAAAGAATTGAGAAAGCAGTCTCAGATCAATATGAACAACATAAACAAAAGAACACAAAAATTATAAAGAGATTAGACTGGTTTCAACAAAATATGTTTTTTCTTACCGAAGGAAAGTTTAATTATTCCGTCTGCATTGACATCTTCTTCAATAATAAGACGCGTTTCATCTTTAATAATTTTATCATTTACGCGCACACCTCCACCTTGAACATGACGACGTGCTTCACTGTTAGATTTAGCAAGTCCTGCTTGTACTAAAAGATTTAGTAATCCAACACCTACTTTTAATTTTGTGGCATTAAGTTCAACAGTTGGAAGATTTTCTCCAAGCGTTTTTTCTTCAAAAGTTTTTCGAGCTGTTTCGGCTGCTGCATCCGCAAGACTACGTCCATGCAACATTGCTGTAATTTCTGTTGCAAGAATTTTCTTTGCTTCATTAATTTCACTCCCTTGCAATGCAGAAAGTTTGAGAATCTCATCCATTGGCAATGTGGTATAAAGCTTTAAAAACCGTACAACATCAGCATCTTCTGTGTTACGCCAATATTGCCAAAACTGATAAGGTGAAAACATATCTGCATTAAGCCATACCGCCCCATTTAATGATTTACCCATTTTTGCACCAGAAGATGTTGTCAGCAATGGTGAAGTTAATGCATATAACTGTGCAGTTCCTAAGCGATGTCCTAATTCAATTCCGTTAATAATATTACCCCATTGATCAGATCCTCCCATTTGCATACGCAATCCATAACGCTGATAAAGTTCAACGAAATCATAAGCTTGTAAGATCATATAATTAAACTCTAAGAATGACAAAGAATGTTCACGCTCAAGTCTCAATCTAACAGAATCAAATGACAACATACGGTTGACAGAAAAATGTTTCCCTACATCCCGCAAAAATTCTAAGTAATTCAAATTGCATAACCATTCAGCATTATTAACAATGCATGCATCATTTTTTTTATCACCAAATGTTAAATAGTTAGCAAATACCTTTTTAATACTAGCGATATTTGCAATAATATCATCTCGTGTCAAAAGGCGTCGTGCTTCATCTTTAAAGGAAGGATCACCGATCAATCCTGTCCCCCCTCCCAGCAAAGCAATGGGGCGATGACCAGTTTTTTGTAACCAATAAAGCATCATAATTTGAAGAAGACTTCCAGCATGTAAACTTGATGCTGTAGGGTCAAATCCAATATAGGCGCTTACAACTTCTTTTGAGAAAAGATCATCTAAGCCTTTTTCATCAGAAATTTGGTGAATAAAGCCACGTTCACTCATAATGTGTAAAAAATCAGATTTAAAGGCAAACAAAGATATTATTTCCTAATTAAAATTGCATTCGTTTCCATAATGATTTGTTAACATGCTCTCTACCATAAAGAACGCGTATCTCACAAGAGAACGAAAAATATAGGCAGAGAAAAAAACACAGATGTTATTCTGTCTGTATACTTTTAAGAGGAAATATTTTTCGTTGAAAGAAAAATCACTCTTTTCTTATCTTAAATGTGCGTGAATAGCGGAAAATTAGAAAAAGTAAAAAAACAAACTATTATCTTAGTTATAGGTGTGATTTTTTCACTTTTTTTGCTTTAGGTAAGTGAAAGTATTTCAGATGGAGGAACGAGAAATCCATCTGTAATATGATTATCTAAATATTGTGCACATCGTTCAATAAGTTCTTGATTGTATCCGCTAAAAAAGTGATTAGCACCTTCTAATATTTCTTGTGTAATAGTAATACCTTTTTGTGTTTTTAGTTTGTCTACAAGAGTTTGAACATCTTTTGGAGGAGCAACTTTATCGATATTCCCGTGAATAATAAGCCCAGAGGAGGGGCAAGGAGCGAGAAATGAAAAATCATAAACATTCGGTTGAGGAGCAACGGATATAAAACCCTCAATTTCTGGTCGTCGCATCAAAAGCTGCATACCGATCCAAGCACCGAATGAATATCCAGCCACCCAGCAATTTTTAGAATCAGGGTGCTGTGTTTGCACCCAATCGAGTGCAGCAGCAGCATCTGAAAGCTCTCCTATTCCATAATCAAATTCACCCTGGCTGCGACCAATACCACGAAAATTAAAACGTAATGTAGTAAAGCCACGTTGTTGGAACATATAAAAGAGATCATAAACAATTTTATTGTTCATTGTGCCACCAAATTGAGGGTGAGGGTGCAAAATAATCGCAATTGGTGCATTTCTTTGTTGTGAAGGCTGATAACGCCCTTCAAGCCGACCGGCGGGGCCATTAAAAATAACTTCTGGCATTAAATGCTCCTTACATACTATTCATAAGCTCTCATTGATCTTGATCGACTTTTACCATAGAATCTCTTAACTGATTACTAGATATTCTTTTTTAAGTGCATTTTTCAAGAGAATTGCACTATTTTTTAAAATCAGTTCATTAGATTAATGATTGCGATGTAAAATGGTTGTAAAACGCCGATATTTTGATCATAATGCAACAACACCACTAAAAAAAATGGCGCGGGTGGCATTATTGGAATCTTTAGAGGTATTTGGTAATCCTTCGTCCGTTCATATGGAAGGACGTACTGCTAAAGCTTTATTGCAAAAAGCACGTCGACAAATCGCTGAAAGTCTCAACACTTATCCAGACCATGTTGTATTTACATCTGGTGCAAGTGAAGCTGCAATGACTTTATTAACACCTTTTTACAATATGGGAAGATCTAAAGTTAAATTTTCTCATCTTTATATTGGCGCTACTGAACATCCCTCTGTTGCAGAAGGAGGACGCTTTTCTAAAGAATTCATCAGTACAGTTACTGTTGATCAAGATGGGCTCATTCAACAAGATAAACTAATCTCTCTATTAGCTGTTCATGATAAAACAAAGGGACTTCCTCTTGTTGCTATTCAAGCTGCAAATGGTGAAACGGGTGTTATTCAACCAATAAAAGAGATAGCTGCGATCGTTCGGAATTTTGAAGGCATTCTGATTGTTGATTTGACACAATATGTAGACAAAAATTTTGTTGATATTAATCAGATAGGAGGAGATTTTTTTATACTATCTGCGCATAAAATTGGCGGTCCTAAAGGAATAGGAGCTTTTATTTCATACGGAAATCTCTTGATGCCGGAACCTCTTATTATGGGGGGAGGGCAAGAAAAAGGGTTGCGTGGAGGAACAGAAGCATTGCCTCTGATTGCTGCATTTGGAGCAGCAATGGTTGATTGTTTCACCCAAGAAGAGATAAAACAGTTAATATGTTTACGTAATAAATTAGAAGATGGATTACAGAAAATATGTAGTGATATTGAAATTTTTGGTAAAAGAGTTCAGCGTTTGCCAAACACAACCTATTTTACTTTACGCAATATAAAAGCTGAAACGATGCAAATTAGTTTTGATTTAGCAGGATTTTCTGTATCAGCAGGCTCTGCTTGTTCTTCGGGAAAAGTAAAACAAAGCAGAGTCTTGGAAGCAATGGGGCATTGTGTCCCAAACGGAGCAATTCGTATTTCAATAGGACGGTGTACAACTTCCAAAGATATTGATGATTTTCTATTGTTTTTTTCTCAAATTAACAGTAATAGAAAAAAGTAGGATTTATCACTTATAAATTAGAACTATTTAAAAAATAAAATTAAGCTTGATTTAAATTTTCTCACTTTGCATATAGCATAACAAATGAATTGCTCACTTTAATCCTGTAAAATAAGGCTTTGAGTAATCGATTCTTGACGCCAAGAAATGGAGAAAGTTTATGCCGGCAGTACAAGAAACAATACGCCAAGTACGTGAACTAGATGTTGATCAGTATAAATACGGCTTTGAAACCAATATTGAAATGGACAAAGCCCCAAAAGGTTTGAATGAAGATATTATTAGATTTATTTCTGCAAAAAAACATGAATCTGAATGGATGCTGACATGGCGTTTACAAGCTTTCCATCGTTGGTTAACAATGCAAGAACCTGATTGGGCACGTATTAAATATCCACAAATTAACTTTCAAGAACTTCATTATTACGCTGCTCCTAAAAACCACACAGGACCAAAATCTTTGGACGAAGTGGATCCTGAGCTTTTGAAAACGTATGAAAAACTTGGCATTCCTCTCAAAGAGCAAGAAATTTTAGCTGGGGTAAGGAAACAATCTGATCCCTCTACTTTTGATAATAGTCTTTATACATCAGGACAGGTAGCAGTTGATGCAGTCTTTGATTCTGTTTCTGTCGTGACAACATTTAAAAAAGAGTTGGCCCGTGCCGGAGTTATTTTTTGTTCTATTTCAGAAGCAATTATTGAGCATCCCGTTCTTATTAAAGAATATTTAGGAGCAGTTGTTCCCGCAGGTGATAATTATTACGCTGCCTTAAATGCGGCGGTCTTTACAGATGGTTCATTTGTTTATATTCCCAAAGGGGTTCGTTGCCCTATGGAACTTTCAACCTATTTTAGAATTAATGAGCGTAACACAGGTCAGTTTGAGCGAACATTGATTATTGCAGATGAAGATTCTTATGTCTCTTACCTTGAAGGCTGTACTGCGCCTCAACGTGATGAGAACCAGCTTCATGCTGCCGTTGTTGAGCTTATCGCGCTAAAAAATGCAGAAATTAAATATTCCACAGTACAAAATTGGTATCCTGGTGACAAAGAAGGGAAGGGTGGTATTTATAATTTTGTAACGAAGCGTGGAGATTGTCGAGGCGATAACTCTAAAATTTCATGGACACAAGTTGAAACTGGTTCTGCAATTACTTGGAAATATCCATCTTGCTTGTTACGTGGTGACAATTCACGTGGAGAGTTTTATTCCATTGCTGTTGCAAATGGTCATCAACAAATCGATTCTGGAACTAAAATGATTCATTTAGGGAAAAATACATCGAGTCGTATTGTTTCTAAAGGCATTTCGGCTGGTTTTTCAAATAACACTTATCGAGGAAAAGTTACAGCACACCGAAAAGCGCAGAATGCGCGTAATTTTACGCAATGTGATAGCTTATTAATCGGTAACAATTGTGGTGCCCACACAGTACCTTATATTGAAGCAAAAAATGCGACCGCTCAATTTGAACATGAAGCAACAACGTCAAAAATTTCTGATGATCAGCTTTTTTATGTTATGCAGCGGGGAATACCTGAAGAAGAAGCTATCGCATTAATTGTGAATGGTTTTGTAAAAGAGGTTATTCAAAAACTACCAATGGAATTTGCTGTCGAAGCACAGAAGCTGATTGGTATTAGTCTTGAAGGTAGTGTAGGATAATTGTTTACGTAAAAAACGAGCTTGACGTAGTATAGCCAGAACAGGATTAAATTATGTTAGAAATAAAAAATTTGCGAGCCCGTATTGTTGGGACCGATACAGAAATTATTCGCGGTTTAAACTTGACTGTTCAAGATGGTGAAATTGCTGCTATTATGGGACAGAATGGAGCTGGAAAATCTACCTTGTCTTATTTGCTCGCTGGACGTGATGATTATGAAATAACAGAAGGTGATATTCTTTATAATGGGAAATCACTTTTAGAAATGGATCCGGCAGAGCGTGCCACATACGGTATTTTTCTCGCATTTCAATATCCAATGGAAATACCTGGAGTAGCAACGATGGAATTTTTAAAAGTTGCGATGAATTCTCAACGAAAAGCACGTGGAGTTGAAGAACTTAAAATTCCTGAATTTATAAAATGTGTTAAAGAAATTTCTTTAAAACTTGAAATAGATATGGACATGTTAAAACGTCCATTAAATGTAGGTTTTTCTGGAGGAGAAAAAAAACGCGCTGAAATTTTACAAATGGCACTTCTTGAACCTAAACTTTGCATATTAGATGAAACAGATTCTGGTTTAGATATTGATGCTCTAAAAATTGTTGCAGATGGTGTTAATAAACTTCGAGATTCAAAGCGTTCATTTTTGATTATTACTCATTACCAACGTCTACTTAATTATATTATTCCTGATACAGTCCATGTACTTTATAAAGGACGCATTATTAAAAGTGGAGATAAATCATTAGCGCTTTATCTGGAACAAAATGGATATGCTGACCTTATCAGTGAATCGGCCTGAGGTCATTGAATATGAATACACAACGAGAATTATTAGCGGTTGAAAAAGATATTATTAATAATTTCAATCAATGTATAAGCAATTTACCCGGCGACAGAACTGTACAAACAGTTCGCAGAAAAGCTATTGAACTGTTTCAAACCACAGGCCTTCCTTCACGTAAAATTGAAAATTGGCACTATACTAATCTGCCCACATTATTGAAATCTATTAGTAATTTTTCAGAAATAAATAATAATGTACAATTAGCTGGCGCATTGCTTTCAGAAAGCGCTATTTTTTCTATTAAAAATGGAAAAACGTCTACTCAGTCAAAAGTAGCAAATATTACAACAAGATGTCTTGCAGAAATACTAAAAGAAAATTCTGTAAAAATAGATCAAAACATATCTGATAGAGATTTTATTGGACAATTAAATACAGCTTTTGTTACGGATGGTTGGTTTTTTCACATTCCTGAAAATACAAAATTAAACATTCCCATTGAGTTACAAAATATTCAAATGGGTGGACAATCTCATATTTTTTCAGAGATAAAAATTGATAAAAATAGTCAGGCTACGTTTGTAGAACACCAGATTGGCAATGATAATGATACTTTTACCAGTGCTATATTTTCATTACATATTGCTTCTTATAGTGAGGTAACATGGATTCTTATTCGCAATCGTGGTTTTAATTCTACACAGTTCAGTCAATTTCGTGCTGTTCTTGGTCAAGGAGCAAAATTATCGCTTCATATAATTAACATAGGCAGTCAACTGAACCGTCAGGAAATTGATGTTGAGTTGCAGGGAGAAGAATCTAACTTTAAATTACGAGTCATAAATTTATTATCAGAACAAACGCATAGCGATCTTACGATGTCTGTTCGTCACGTTGAAGAAAAATCAACCTCAACCGAAATTATACGCAATGTAGTTACAGATAAGGCAGTGGGTGTTTTTCAAGGAATAATACATGTTGCTCAAAAAGCTCAAAAAACAGATGCGCGCATGGCCTGTAATAGTCTTATTCTTTCAGATGAAGCAGAATTTAATGCAAAGCCTGAACTAGAAATTTTTGCTGATGATGTCGCGTGTGGTCATGGTGCAACAATTGCCAACATTAATCATGATTATCTTTTTTATCTAATGGCGCGCGGTATCCCTTTTAAAACTGCTCGTGCACTTCTGATTAAAGGGTTTATCTCCGAATTTATTGAAGACATCAAGCAAGATGATATCCAAACTGTTTTGAAAAATATTATTGGCAAATGGTTAGAAAAAAATGTTTAAGGCAAAAAAATGGAAAGCGACGTACCAACATTGAATTATAATGTAGAAGAAATTCGCCGTGATTTTCCTATTTTACAATATAATATTTATGGCAAGCGATTGGCTTATCTTGACAGTGGGGCGTCTGCTCAAAAACCGCAATCGGTACTTGATGCAATGGATAATTTTTATCGATATCGCTATGCAAATGTCCATCGGGGAATACATTTTTTATCGAATGCAGCTACACAATCTTATGAAAATGCCCGTGAAACTGTTCGTATTTTTTTAAATGCCCAAACAGCGAGGGAAATTATTTTTACGAAAAGTGCAACGGAAGCTATTAATACCGTTGCTTATGGTTGGGGAATGTATAAATTGAATCAAGGTGATGAAATTGTTCTCACCATTATGGAGCATCACTCAAATATTATTCCTTGGCATTTTATTCGTGAACAGAAAGGTATTAAGCTTGTCTTTGTGCCGGTTGATGAGAATGGTATTTTACATATTGAAGATTTTCAAAGAGCTTTAAATGATAGAACAAAACTTGTTGCTATTACTCATATGTCTAATGTATTAGGAACTATACCTTCTATTAAAGAAATTATTACACTATCGCATCAAAATGCTATTCCTGTTCTTGTTGATGGTTCTCAAGGAGCAGTCCATTTAACAGTTGATGTACAAAATCTTGATTGTGACTGGTATGTTTTTACAGGTCATAAGCTTTATGGTCCTACAGGTATCGGCGTCCTTTATGGTAAGGAATATAGGCTAGAACAAATGCGTCCTTTTCAAGGGGGAGGGGAAATGATTGAGGATGTAACTGTTGACAATGTTTTTTATAATACTCCCCCCTATCGTTTTGAAGCGGGAACCCCTCCTATAGCTGAAGCTATTGGATTAGCAGCTGCTATTGATTACATGCAAAAAAAAGATAGAAATGCTATTCACGCACATGAAACAGCACTTTTATCCTACGCGCATGAAAGACTTGAAATGATCAAATCACTGCGTATTTACGGCTGTTCTCCTCATAAAGGTGCTATTATATCTTTTGAAATAAAAGGCATTCACGCACATGATATTGCTATGTTTATTGATCGACAAGGTGTTGCTATACGCGCCGGAACGCATTGTGCACAACCTTTATTACAACATTTCGGTTTAACATCCGCTTGTCGTGCATCATTCGCCATGTATAATAATCATGAAGATATTGATCAGTTAGTGGAAGCATTAGAAAAAGCAAGGACATTTTTTAATGGCTAAATCAATTGAGGTATTTAATTCTGCTGAAACTGCTAAAAGAAAAAGCGATAAAGAAAAATCTTGTGTATCAGCAATTCCAGCAGATGAAATCGAACGTATGACGAATGATATCATTGCTGCTCTAAAAACAGTTTATGATCCGGAAATCCCTGCTGATATTTATGAGCTAGGACTGATTTATCGTATTGATATTGAAGATGATCGTTCGGTAAAAATTGAAATGACGCTTACAGCGCCAGGATGTCCTGTTGCGGGTGAAATGCCAGGTTGGGTAGAAAATGCTGTAAGTGCAGTTGAAGGTGTTTTGCATGTTGAAGTGATCATGACATTTGATCCGCCATGGACATCTGATTGCATGTCAGAAGAAGCGCAAATTGCTGTTGGGTGGTACTAATACTGTAAAGGAATTTAGTTTACTCATGAATGAGCTTGATGGGTTATAATAAATAAAAAAATTACAACTTACCTGGACTGGAAAAAAGACGCCAAAAACTTGAGCCCCGGATTTTTATATTGCCAAGGTCTTGAAAAAATCTTATCACACTCTGTGTCAAGTATCTGCTTGCGCTATTTTTGAGATAAACTCTTTTTTGGAGAAAATTTTCTCACATTCAAAGTTCTTAAACAAGAATATAGAATATACAAGTAACAGGCAGTGCATTTTTCAACTCCTAAACCGAAACGATTAGTAGAGCAAATTTTAACTATTCCGTACCAATCTTGGTGTTCTTATACTAGATTGCTGGTTCTAGTACTGCCTATGCTATTGCTCATAAGATGGGACACAAGTGGATTATGATTGAACTTTGTGAACTGTTATACTCACATTATCCCTTGTTTGAAAAAAATGATCGATGGCACTGCATTCCGCTATTACCATCTTGTGTCTTCTCTATTGCAAAAAGATCCATGGGAACAATGAATTATTAGTCATGAATATAAAATTGCCATGCTTTCAGAAGCATGTACAACATAATTAGATACAAGGATTTAACTAAAACAGCTTATATTTATGTAACAATCAACACCATGACACATTAACAGCTACGTGTTATCAGTGATGAAATTGAAACTCATTGTACTTTTCTCATTTGTTGTGTAGCCTTTGTTGCAAAAGCAGAATAATTTTTTGAGAATTTAACACTTAATCAAAATACCCCGTGCTGTATTAGAAAAGTGTCAAAGAAGGAGGGATGAATACAATTTAAATATAGCAAATCTTGAACCAATAATTGTAGTAAAAGAATTTCCAAAAGATAAAGATATTATGCAAGAAAACTTAGGTTATTGAGATAAAGAGTAAAAAGCAGAGTTTTACATGAAATCACTGTTGAAAAAGAGGTTTCTACACTATTAGCGAAAATTGCTAATTACATTTTGTAAAATATATTTATTCATATTCCTTGAAAGCAGAAGCTTTTCTAATTTTATTTACTATTTTTTCAGAGCAATAAAAACTTAACATCAGAAAGTGAAATCTTTTAATTTGATTATCGAGAGTCTCTTACTTACATAGAGAATTGATAAAAACTTTGATTACTAATATATCAGAAATACGCTCTTTAACATTGTGTACAAAAATATCCAATAGGGCTTACTCTTCAATAATACCACAAGCTAAACGCACACCACCTCCACCAAGTGGTAATGGCTTATCTGATTGATTATCTCCTCCTAAATGGATTATTAACGAATGTCCTTGAATATCTGAAAGTTTTTTAATTCGCGGAGCAAGAATGCTCATTGTTGATTGCCCTTTATCATCGACATAAAGTGAAGGTAAATCACCTAAATGACCATTAATATTATAAGGTCCAAGGTGTTTATTAGTGTGGTTAGGATCATAGTGCCCACCTGCAGCACCACCAATTACACCGTCTTTCATATCACATGAAGGCTTTTCATGCACATGAAAACCATGCAAACCTCTTGGTAAAGTGGACAAATTTGGCGCAAAAATCAAACCATATGTGTTTTCTTCAATTCTAATTATACCAATAGGCTTTTTTATATTGTTCTTTTTTAGCTCATAAATCTTTACTTGTATAGATTTTGCGAATGCATTAAAATGGCAAGTAAAGAGCGCGAGAAAAGCTAAGAAGAAGAAAAAAATTTTATTCATAGAGCAGCCTTTTCTAATTGTTATTTTAAGTAATTTTTACTAACTTAAAATCTTAAATATAAAACATAAAAGCAATAATTGATGAAGGAATTTTATATTTTATGAGAAATCTATTTTTTCTTTGTATTTTGTAATATTCTCTTTAAAAATTAAACTTGAAGTAACTTATATACTTCTAAGTTGTTTAAAATGATCTCTCTCGTCTCTCAAAATAATACAGCCTTTATAGAATAACAATTATGTCTCATCTATATTTCTTCAAGAGGTACTTCTTAAAAAAAAAGTTTAAACTTAGCTAGAGTTAGAACTTTATCTATAATATGACACGAATCTTATAAAAATCAGCAAGTTATAATTTGCTGTTTATCTTTGTTTTACAAAAACATTTCGCTTCATGAACAAAGTTAAATGAAGTAAATTTTCTTTTCATTTAAAATTTATAAGAGACATAACTATCTTGGTGTATATAAATCTCCCATAAAAGCATAAAATATAGCGACCAAAATACCTATTATTGATCCTATCATTGCACCAATTACTATTCCGATGAAAAATGCTATACCTATACCCATTGTGATAATTGGTCCAAATCCTGGCAAAGCAATATAACCATAAGTCGCAAGAATCGCTGCAATTGCTCCCGATATCCCCCCATTTAGACCTGCAATAAGTGCTGGCTCTTTAATAAAATGGCAAATTTTTTTCAAAAAATTTCTCTCACCATCATTTGAAGCAATGTTGCTATAAGTTTTAAAATTAATCATACCTTTTTCTTTCATTGTGGATACTAACTGCCCCAGAATAATCGACTGATATGAAAAAATGGCACTCTCTAAATTTTACTAAAGCGCGCCAAATTCCTTTATCATCTAAACGCAATCGTTTAATATCCCTAAAACCATTACGCATGAGAAAATTTTTAATTTGTGAAGCAGTAAATGAGTTTTGCCCAGGTTTAGTAATGTCTTGGGTCAGAGCATATTTGGTATTTTGGCAATAGGGGGGATAGAAAGCTTCACTTATTGAATCAGTAACGATAAATGAGATACAGAGAGTCAGTATAAAAAAAGTAATAGATTTCAAAATCTCATGTAATCTCATTTTGTCACCATTTATTTAAACGATGTTTTTAAATAGTTATCTTGTATGTTAATTAACCTTTATATTGCTTACAGGTTCCAAAGATTATTTGATTTTCAATATTATACTTAATGAAGAAAACTTTTGAAACTTTATCTTGATGATAGGACATGTCTCCTTAACACCCCATACTTTGAATTTTACAAAAGATTTTTACACTCTCCAGTTGTGAAAAGAACTTTTTAGGATTAGTTTCCTTCAATCTGGCCGTATTAAACAGATTTTTGACGTGATTAAATAAATAAACTTTCTTGCAAAAAATGCCTATCTTGTTTTAATTTTATTCTTTTCTTAAAAGAGATAAAAAATGATATAAGAAATGAAACGATGCTTAAGTTTAAATATTTTATAAAAATATGAAAAGCAGAAATGTTTTTCTTACCAGCACTTGATATTTTTGTTGTTCAACGACTTATCCCAATCAGTATAATTTATTTTTCACATATCAATAGAGTTATTTAGGTAATTTGACTGGAAATATTTGCATAATTTCTTTAAAGCCGTAACCAGGATAAATTCCTTCTCGCATAAATAAATTACGTAATGGTAAGCAATGACGTAATAATCCAAAACCAATACTTCGTATAATATGAACAGGCAACATATTAGAAAGTAAAGAAAAGTTAAGCATATGAACAGATCCACTTCGGATCAATATATCAGGTTGGCGGCACTTATTATAACGTGTAATAATTATTTTAGAGTAAGAATCAGATATTTTGTTGGGTAAAATATCAATCAAAGTTTGAACATCACGAAATCCTAAATTCAATCCCTGTGCTCCAATAGGAGGAAAAACATGGGCTGCTTCACCCACTAAAATCGTTCGGTTAGCAGCAAAACGATAAGAAATAAGTCCTGAAAGAGGCCATGCTTGAATTGGCGTTTCTAATGTTAGTGCTCCAAGCATTGACTGCATCTGATCTTCGATTACTTTTGCAATTTCTTTTGCCTCCATATTTAATAATTCCTCCGCACGAGAAGGAGTAACAACCCATACAAGACTAGATCTTTTCCCTGGTAGTGGAACCTGTGTAAATGGTCCATGTTCTGTATGAAATTCAGTTGATGTATTTTGATGAGAAAAATCATGAGAAAAATTGAGAACAAGTGCTTTTTGTGGATAATTCCATTGTTTGGTAGCTATACCCGCTGCCGCTCGTGCTAAAGAATGGCGTCCATCAGCAGCAACAACAAAAGATGTTCGAATAACTCTACCATCTGCAAGAGTAATACATACATGGCTGTTTTTCTGATGAAAAGACTTTGCTAAAGAAATAAATCTTGTAATATTGGGCGTATGCATAATAGAATCGAGTAAAGCGTTATTCAGCTCTACATTAGGGATATTATAACCAAAAGCTTCTTCACCAATTTCAACGGAAGAAAAATTTATAGTAGGAGCACGCACTGTCCTAGAGGTGATATCTATGATTCTAATGTGAGATAAAGCCGCTGCATGTGTCTTAAGAATATCCCAAATTTTAAGTTTTTGAAGCGTATGCACTGCTGGCATCATAAGAGCGGTTGTTCGTAATTCATCTGCATGAACAGATGGACCGATCAGACAAACAGAATAGCCCTTATGCGCAAGACACAGTGCTGCTAACATACCGACTGGGCCAGCACCAATGACAGCAATATTTTTACACTCGTTTTTTTCAAATGTCACAACAACTTGAGCCTTTCACCATTTACTAAATATTTTAACATTTCTAAATCAACAATCTCTTTTTATTGTATAAAGTACTTCTAATATATTATGTAATAAGTAATGGGATATAAAAAAGTAACCTTTTTGTGATTTTTTTTGCGATAAATTCTATCATGGATAAAAAATAGCGTGTTAGTAAACGATGGAAAACTTTAAAGACGAGGATAAGAAAACTTGAAACACAGGCTAACAAAAAAAATCGAAACACATGCTGATCGCTTGCGTCACAAAAAAGTAACGATGCCACAAGCAAAGGCCTTTTCTGTCCATTTACTAACAGCTTCGGGTTCATTTTTGGCATTTCTTTCTCTTATATCAGCTTCCCAAAAAGAATGGACTGCTATGTTTTGTTGGCTTGGGCTTGCACTTCTCGTTGATGGTATAGATGGTCCAATTGCGCGCAAACTTGATGTTAAATACATACTTCCAACATGGTCAGGGGAGCTCTTGGATAACATTATTGATTATGTAACCTATGTCTTAATCCCAGCTTTTGCACTTTATCAAAGTGGTTTAATGAGTTCAGGATTGTCATTTTTATTAAGTGCTATCATTGTCATTTCATCAGCTATTTATTATGCAGATACTGGAATGAAAACTAAAGAAAATTTTTTTAAAGGATTTCCTGTAGTTTGGAATATGATGGTTTTTATGTTTTTTGTAGTAAGACCAGGAGAGTGGATCACTTTTACCATTATTGCTTTGTCGGCAATTATATCTTTTTTACCAATTTATTTCATTCATCCAGTAAGAGTTATCCGTTTGCGTAAGCTTAATTTTTCAATTTTTCTTTTATGGTGTTCCTTTGGTGTTATCGCATTTTTTTATCAACTAGATTCTCCAACTTGGGTTAAGATAGGAATTACAATCACAGGAATTTATATGTATTGTATTGGTGCTATCATGCAACTATTTCCTCAATTAGGGGTAAAAAATCTTAACAAAATAAAAAGATAGATATTTTAGAATGGGGATAAGATGCAAATTGATTTTGGGGCAGGTGATGAAATTTTTTTCACAAAAGAAGGGCGTGCTGGTATTATAAAGCTCACACGCCCTTCAGCATTAAACGCTCTTAATCAACGAATGGTTCTTGCTTTAAAAAAAGCTCTTAGTACATGGGAAAGAGATGATGATGTTTCTTGCGTCTTAGTTGAAGGTGAGGGGCGTGCTTTTTGCGCTGGTGGAGATGTTGTAGAAATTTACCACATGAGAAAAAAGTCCTCGTCTTACCAATATTTTAGAGATGAATACCGCCTAAATACTTATATAAAACGCTTTTCAAAGCCTTACATTTCTTTTTTAAACGGAATTTGGATGGGAGGAGGAGTAGGTATTTCTATATATGGCTCACATCGAATTGTTACAGAAAATACACTCTTTGCTATGCCAGAAAGCGCTATTGGATTTTTTCCAGATGTTGGCGCAAGCTTTTTTTTACCATCACTTCCCAATCACTTTGGCATCTATCTTGCATTGACTGGTGCCCATATAAAATGGGGAGATTGTTTAAACTTAAGGTTAGCCACACATGCTGTTCCTGAAATTGAATTAGAATGCATCAAAAAAGCTATTATTGAACAAGGAAATCCTGAATTAGCTTTAAACGAGCGAGCAATCATACAAGACTATGAAACAAGTCATGAAATACGCTGTATTATCAACACTTGTTTTGGTGTCCATACGCTAGAAGAATGTATTGAATTACTTCATAAAAAAAGCAATGAAGGTATTTTATTCGCCAAAGAATGTTATGATATGTTGCAGACACGTTCTCCAACAAGTTTAAAAGTTATCTGGAAGCAAATGAAACAAAATCAAAATTTAACTTTGGAAGATTGCGTGAAAATTGAAAATCGCATCGCACATCATATGATTAATTCACATGATTTCTACGAAGGTGTACGTGCAATGCTAATTGATAAGGACAAAACGCCGAAATGGCAACCAGACAAACTTTCAAATATAACAGATGAAATGATAGATGCTTACTTTCAACCAATTGCAAAAGAGTTATTATTTTGAAAACCAATCTTCAAAAACAGATTTCAAAAGTCAATTTAATTTATAACTGCTATTTGCGATTTTTAGCACTCATTTGCTTAGGTTTAAGTATTTTCTATTGGATACGTCTTGTTGGTATATTTCCAAACATTTTATGGCGTTTTGATCTTATGCCATGGCATTGGCAGTTTGCATCAGCCACATTGGCTATTATTTATCCTATCGCTTTAATTGGACTTTGGATGTATTCATTGTGGGGAATTGTTTTATGGTGCATCGCAGTACTTACTGAAACATTAATGACGTATTATTCCAATACTATTTCTATTGATCAACCATTTATACCATTATTTCATGGAATATTATTTTTAATCTTTATAATACTACAAATTATAAGGAATTATACAAAAGATTACTAGCTTATGCAACTTAGGTTTTCGGGCCAAAATAATTGGCCCGATTTTTAATTTTAAAGACCATAAATTTCTCTAAGAAAAAGCTACCCACCATAAATCCAAAGAACTATTAGCCTTTGATGAAAATATCCAAATTAATGCTGCTACAGTTCCCCACAACGCTGGTATTAACATATAAATTTACTCCTATACACTTTTACACTAACATTAATAAATTCCACTGTTATTTATAACTTCCAATGTTGAAAGTAGCCAAATTACTGCTGCTATAGTTCCCCAAAATGCTGCTGTCATATCAATTACCCCTTAATATTCATTAAAAGTTCCATAATATATATTATGCGATAATATGATAAAGGTCGTAAGATCGTAACGATATGGATCCTAATTTAGACACATTAATCATATATATGTCGCATATTCCTTTTTTTAAACAAAATTGTGTCAATAATTAGGCAAAACTGTTTTACATCAGCATTACAATGTTTTTACTTCTTACTTTAGAATGCCTCCCACACATAAAGCAGAAAATATTTGGTTCTTAAAATTGTGCATCTGTTTCAAAAATAAGTCCCTGATATGCAGGTTCAACATGTGGTGGAACGTAGTTTATAACCTTATTGTAATCAAGCGATCTGTCCATATGTGTAAGTATGGCTTTTTTGGGCTGCAAATATTTTATCCATTGTAATGCTTGATCAACAGAAAGATGACTTGGATGAGATTCAAATTGAAGAGCCTCAATAATTAAAATCTCCAAATTCATTAATTTGGGTAGTGTTTTTTCAGGAAATTTGCTAACGTCTGTACAGTAAGCAACATTACCAATACGAAAACCTAAAGAATGAATATTACCGTGATATTGTAAATGCGTATTGACGGTTATTGCTCCGCCCTGCCCCTGAACTATAAATTGACTATCTTCATTGATAAGATGGGCTTTTAAAATAGGTGAATAAGATGAACCTTTTGGTGTTTTAAAACAATATCCGAAAGCGTTTTTTAAATGCTTTAGTGTGAATGTATCTGCATAAATATCTATTAAACATTTTTGGGCAAGTGCATAACTACGTAAATCATCAATACCGTGTATATGATCTGCGTGAGAATGCGTATAAAGTGCAGCATCAAGATGGTTTACACAGACATCAATCATTTGTGATCTAAAATCTGGACCAGTATCAATCACGACTGTTGTTTTTTTTCCTGACGTATGAATGCGTTCAATTAACAAAGAACTTCTGTAGCGTTTATTTTTAGGGTTATTGGGATCACAAGCTCCCCAATCACCATTTGGGCGAGGAACCCCCGGAGAAGAACCACAGCCTAATATTGTGAATCGGTATCGATCAAACATACCTTTTGCCTTATTTCATTTTGCTAAATAAACGAAAAGCATTCTGCGTGGTTATTTGAGCTATCTCTTCAATACCTAAGCTAATTGTTTCAGCTAAAATAGCCGCTGTATAACATAAAAAAGATGGCTCATTTGTTTTTCCTCGATGAGGAACAGGAGCTAAAAATGGCGCATCTGTTTCCACCAATAAATACTCATGAGGCACAATTTTTGCTATTTCACGGATTTCAAGCGCATTTTTAAAAGTTAGAATACCTGAAAAAGAAATATAACCACCAAGTTCAATGGCAGCACGAGCGAGTTGCATCCCAGATGAATAACAATGAAGTACAAATGGAAAAGCACCTTCTTTTATTTGTTCACGTAATATTTTTTCCATATCCGAATCAGCATTGCGTGAATGTATGACAAGAGGAATTTGTGTTTCTCGAGAAGCTATGATATGTTCTTGAAAAACTTTTTTTTGCTCTTCTGAAAAAGAAGAATCATAATGATAATCAAGACCCACTTCTCCAAATGCAACAATTTTAGGATTCTTCGAGAGGTGAATAAGTTCTTCAGCTGTAATATTTTGTTCTTCATGTGCATAATTTGGATGCGTCCCAACAGAACAAAATACTTGATCATACATTTGCACAATTGCTAAAAGTTTATCCAACTGACGGACACGGGTTGAAATCGTTATCATACGTTTAACATCAGCATCTAAAGCACGTTGGATAAAACTATCCAAATCTTGTGAAAAATCTTCAAAATCAAGATGGCAATGTGTATCAATCAACATGGTGAGTCTCATCTTTCTTCAAGATATAACGGGGAAAGATTGGTTCTGGTGGCGGAAGATCAAGATCTTCTTGAATTTTTGAATGACTTATATGATATAATGACCGCTTATCTTCAGCAATCGCAAGGCTATTAAGAAGCTTAGCCGCTGACTGTGGTATGAAAGGCAAGAGCATGATTCCTATACGCCGCAAAATTTCTACAGTTATGTAAAGAACTGTAGAAAATCTTTCTGGATTATTGTTTCGTAAACTCCAAGGTTTTTCGCTAGCAAAATAACGATTAGTATCTGTCACGATTGAAAAAATAGCTGAAAGAGCTAAATGCAATCCGTAAGAAGACATGGCTTGGCGCACAAACTTAAGCGTTTGAAGAGATTGTTCCAAAAGCTGTTCATCTTGAACTAAAAAAGTCCCTGGTACAGGAACTTTCGCATTGCAATTTTTGGCAATCATGGACAAAGAGCGCTGTGCTAAATTACCAAGATCATTAGCAAGATCAGCATTAATACGTTTTAAAAAACCATCATGACTATAACTGCCATCTTGTCCAAATGGCACTTCACGAAGTAGAAAATAACGAAATTGATCAAGACCATAGTGATTGACCATTTCAAAAGGATCAACGACATTTCCAATGGATTTTGACATTTTTGCACCGTGATTGAGTAAAAAACCATGAGCAAAAATATGCTTAGGGAGTTCAATTCCAGCAGACATTAAAAATGCTGGCCAATAAACTGCGTGAAAACGAAGAATATCTTTACCAATGATATGAGTATTTGCAGGCCAAAAATCACGTTTTTTTGAATTTTCATCAAAAAAACCAATTGCTGATAAATAATTCGTAAGCGCATCAACCCAAACATACATAACGTGCTTTGGATTATTTGGAACAGTAGCTCCCCAATTAAAACTTGCCCGTGAAATAGAAATATCTTTTAAACCCGATTTGATAAAACTTATAACTTCGTTACATCGTTCACGTGGAGCAACAAAATCAGGGTTTTTCTCATAATGTTTAAGAAGAGCCTTTTCATAATTAGAAAGTCTAAAAAAATAACTTTCCTCCTCATTCCATTCGACTGGAGAGCCTAACTCTTTTTCCCGACGGATGTTATCTTCTCCAATTTCAGTATCTTTCTCTTCATAATATGCTTCCTGACGCACCGAATACCAACCAGTATAACGACCAAGATAAATATCACCATTAGCTTCCATTTTTTTCCAAATTTCCTGACAAGCTTCATAATGGCGCTTTTCTGTTGTACGGATGAAATCATCGTTAGAACAATTTAAGACTGCAAGCATTTTTTGAAACACTGCACTATTACGATCTGCAAGTTGCTTAGGTGTCATACCCAATGCTGCTGCTGTTTGTTGCATCTTTAAGCCGTGCTCATCCGTACCAGAGAGAAAGAATACATTTTTTCCGTCTAATCTTTGGAAACGGGCCAAAACATCGCTTACAATTGCACTATAGGCATGCCCAATATGTGGAGTACCATTAGGATAAAAAATCGGAGTAGTTATGTAATATGTGTCACGCATGTCATACTCATTGTGAAACGCAATAAAAGATACCTTGACATAACGTCTGTTAATCACATTGTCACGGAAAAAGCTCACTCTTGTGAATGATTTTATGAACTTTAAAAAACAAGTTAATAATGAATTGCTTCTTATCAAGATTAAATGCTTGTACTTCTTCTATCTCTTGATAAATGTGTTGCCACGCTTGTGCACATTTTTTTGAAAGAGCTAACTCCCCCCTTTCAACATGCATGATAGTTTTTTTTTGAATTTTATAAAGAAGTTCATCACAAAATTGTTGAAATTGGACAGCTGAAGAAAAAGACGAAAGTGTTTGTGCAAGAGTGTGTACAATAGCAGGATTACAAAAAGATTGCTCCAAAAGATTATCAATGGTTTTAACAATTTCAAAACCGCCATGGCAAATAAGTAAAGCAGCTTTTCGAGGACTTCCTTTGGATCTCTGAATAATCATTTCAATGGTTTTTTCATCAGGTAAATCCCGATTTAAAAAAATATGTGTAATGACTTTTTTCATCTCATCATCACGCAATGGACGCAAAGAAATACGTTGGCATCGTGAGCGAATTGTTGAGAGTAGTTTTCTTGAAGAGTGCGTGATAATAATGAACAAAGTCTTTGCAGGAGGTTCCTCAAGAATTTTAAGAATTGCATTAGCCGCACTTCTATTCATATCTTCCGCGGGATCAATAATAATAATACGCCATCCATTATCTTGCGATGTTTGGTTTAAAAAATGCATAACATCGCGGATGTCATCAATGAGTATACCTGTTTTGAACTTTTGTGTTTTTAAATCAAAGCGGCGTGAAATATGCAGAAGACCAGGATGACAGCCCTGCATAATTTTGCGCCATGTAATAGAATTATGTTCAGGTTGCAGAAAATTGCCCTTTTGAGAGCTTAAAATATTCCAAGCAAGATGAAATGCCAATGTGGCTTTTCCAATTCCATGCTCTCCTTCAAATAATAATGCATGAGGTAAATGCCTTTCCTTACGCATTTGCGTAAAAAAATGGCGAGCTTCCTTATGACCAAAGATCATATTATTTTGTGAAGGTGATAAAACTGTATCGATATCGTCATATTGGCGCAAAATATTTACATCATTCATGCAAACTATCCCAACAATACCTGATCACAAATATTTCTTATTTTTTCTGCAATAACCTCTATTGCATCTGTAGCATCAATCACTCGAAATCTATGAGGTTCCTGTTTTGCTAATTGCAAAAAAGCTCGGCGCCTTTGTTCTTGAATCTCTAAATCATCTTTTTCAAAATAATCAATCGTTTCTGCTTGCTTTCTTCGCATTTCCGCGCGTTTCATACCATATGTTGCTGATATATCTAATAAAAATGTTAGATGAGGCATTATCCCATTGAGAGCAATACATTCTAAAACGGTAAGAATAGAAGAACTCACAGTATCATTGAGTCCTTGATACACTCGAGTAGAATCAATAAAGCGATCACATAAAACGACTTTTCCTTTTTGCAATGCTGGTATAATAACTTCGCTGACGTGATCGGTACGTGCTGCTGTAAGCAAAGATGCTTCAATTAAAGAACCATACCGTTGTGCTTGGCCAGACAATAAAACATGACGGATTGCTTCTGCACCCGCCGTTCCTCCAGGTTCTCGTGTTATAACGATATCGTAACCTTTGCTAGAAAGATACTGAGCGAGCAAAGAAATTTGCGTTGTTTTTCCTGCTCCCTCTCCTCCCTCAAATGTAATAAAATAACCTGACACGTATGAACCTTAACCTTTATTAGCACTCATTAAAAATATTTCCGTAACCATCCAATTGTTATTTCATAGAATGCATTTTTTACTTTTGTAAAGAAGCTCCCTTCCTGAACATTTTTTCCAGCAAAAACCGGTTTTTCGAGAAGAACTTTTTTATCTTCTAAAATTTGAATAACACCAACCGATTGTCCTAAAATGATAGGTGCTTTCAATGGACCATGATATTTAATTTTTGCTTTAATATTCATTTTTTTTTCATTCGAAAGCATAAAGCTTATCGGCTCTTGAACAATAAGCGAAACAGAATTTTGCGTCCCACCATAAACAGAAGCACAACCAACAGTTTCTCCTTTTGTGAAAATCGTTTTAAGATCAAAAGCTGTCATCCCCCATTGAAGAATGTGCTCTACTTCTTTTGCTTTCCTCTTGCCATCTTTCAAACCATTTATCGCTAAAAAAAGACGCCTATGATTTTTATAGACAGACACAACCATTGAAAAACCTTCATCTTCACTGTAACCAAAACCAAATCCCTCTACACCAATTTTTTTAGAAATAAGAGGATTTTTGTTACGTTGAAAAATATTATTCCAAGTAAAATGAGGTTTGCGATAAAGCGTATAATAATCAGGATATTCACGAACAATGTGACGAGCTAATGTGACCATATCACGCAACGTCACCAACTGTCCCTCTTCAGGAAGCCCAGTCGCATTAACAAAATGACTATGTGATAGTCCGAGTATTTTTGCTCTCTGATTCATCAGTTTTGCAAAATCAGCCTCACTTCCCGATACACCTTCAGCAAGAATAATTGCAGCATCATTTCCATTGACAATAATTAAACCATGCAAAAGATCAGAAATACTAATTTCTGAATTTATTTTTGCAAACATAGTGGTTGTACCAGAGGGTGCTCCACCTTTGTGCCAAGCATTTTCACTTACTTTGAATTTTTGTGTACTGCTTAACAAGCCTTCTTTTAATTGATGAAATATAACTTCAGCTGTCATCAATTTTGTTAACGAAGCTGGAAAAAAGGTAATATCACTTTGTTTCTCAAAAAGTATTGTACCTGTATCATTATCTAGTAACAACAACTGTGAAGCAGAACTTTGAAAATTTTGCGCTCTCCCCCACTCATCCAATATTAATATCCAAAATAAAGTAAATAAAACCCTTAACGCCGTACGCATAGCTGCTTCTCCTCTTAAGAAAGAGCATAAAGAATCTTCTTATACAAGAAAAGATTTGTTTTGCTGTAAACTGAGAATCCCATCCCAAAATTAGAAAAGGTTTCTATTTTTTCTCAGTATCAACAAAATAAACCAACATGCTACACTCTCTTTTTAGTTTCACGCGTAAGGTTTATTTCTTAATTTTTTAAATGGAGGAGAGCATCATATTATTTCATAACAATCAATAGTTCCACTTTTTCTTTTAAAATGAAAAGCTTACTAGAATGAACAACTTTTAATCACCCGCAATTTGAAAATTCATTACAAAAAACAAACATTGCTTTCTCTTTAAACAGCTATAATTAGTTGAGTCTTATTTTTTGCTTAGCTTATTTACAAAAGCCACTTGATCAAATAACACTGGCTTACTAATTAAAATTGGACCATTTTCTGGCAATTTTACTGAAAGAATTTTATTGGAGTGTTTTTGGCTATTAGCACTAAATCTCTCTAGTGTGATATTTTCTTTCGGAATCCCCGTAAATGCTAACGAGGACGAAGCATCATTCCCTGATATGTAAGAAGCCATTAAATAAGCAGCATCATAATAGCCAACAGGTGCTTCAGAAACATACTCCACTTTAACATTTGTCACACCTGCATTTGCATAACCAAGTATTTGTGCAGCTTGCTTTGATAAATCAATGATTCTATCCTTCATAAAAGGACCGCGATCATTTACTCTAACAATGATAGAAGATCCATTTTTCAGATTAGTAACACGAGCATAACTAGGTAAAGGCATTGTAGGATGAGCAGCAGTTAAAAGGTTCATGTCATAGACCTCACCGTTTGCTGTTAAACGCCCATGAAAATCTGAACCATACCATGATGCTTCTCCAACACGTTTATAGGTTGGATCATTTTGGGGATAATACCACTTTCCTTTTATTTTGTATGGTTTACCAACAATAGCCCGTCCTTTTCTCTTTTCTTTTGATTGATTTTGCTCTCTTGAATTTTTTTTAGACAAAACAGTAGTCTTTACGTCATCGGCTTTATTATTATGAAAACTTTTTATTACAAAATGTGCTGTTTGGCTCGCACAGCAAGATACCAATAACTGAGCCATAACGACTACAGAAAGAAATTGAAATGTCGAATTAAGAATGGAAATAAACTTTTCTTTGCTATTTAAAAGCATTTATTAGCCCGCTCATTTCTAATTAATATTTATTTCTAATTGAGTATTTACTACAAAACCATATCGTATTTTTTCTAAGCGATAGGGAAGTTCACATTTCCGGATGATTCTCCTCGCGTACTTGTAGTATCTGAAATTTTATCATTTATCAAGAAATTAATATATTATTAATATTTTTTTGTTTTGCAAATGAAATGTAATTTTATAGACATAATAAATGAATTAAAAAAATTAAATAAATCAATATCCTTATAAAGAATATATTTTCATAATGTAAATTGAAACATGTAGAATGATTCTTAATAATAGTGATAAAGCATTTTAATTAATCTAGAAAACTTCCATAACCTAATGAGAAAAGCTAAGTATATACATCTATGCTTATAGGTCTCAGATCGGATTATCTGACCAGTTGATCTCCACACGCTTGATTGCCTCATTGTTGGAAAAACGAAACCGCTTCTCAACGGGGGCATTCTCTCGCAATGGGTTCCATGTCACCCATAACTCTGCCCGCCATCCCTCTCCCTCTTCTCTCAAAGTCGGTATAAGCCTTTGCCAAGCTGTTTCCGTCACTGGCTCTGCCTCATCAACCCAACAAAGCAAAATCCGCCCCATGGATTTGATACTTGCAATATTCCGGTCAAGTCCAGAAAACTGAAAGGCTATACGACCATCTATCGACTTAATCGACGACTCCCCAACCTTGTAATAGTCCTTTAAAAAGTCATGCGCTTCAATGGCGCGTTATTAAGCATATCATAAGCATCATTTTTATCAGGATTTTCAAGAGCTTTAGCATCATTACAAGCATCACTGTAGGAAATATCTTTACACAAAAACCAAATATCTGATTCTACACACTGTGAGACGCATGCAATTCTTTAGCAAATAAATTCTCAATTTCGCGCGTCTCGTAGATGCAATAGATAATGTCTTTGCACATCTCAAACAGTGGTTCTCAAAAAATTATTAGCGAACGTTAGAGGAAATAGATGAACTTTATAGAGGTATATTGGAAAATCTTATTTTCGAACTTTTGTTAACGTTCCCGAATCTTTAAAAAAAATACGGAGAATCAATACGTTATACATGGATAAAATTGAATGGTGATCCCGACAGGATTCGAACCTGTGACCCACGGCTTAGAAGGCCGTTGCTCTATCCAGCTGAGCTACGGGACCAACTGGTTATTCTCTCAATTCAAAATGGCATCCTTAAACTTAATGCGTCCAAGATTGCTGCCTATCACTGCGAAAATTATCAGAATAAGAAACAACACGCCGAATCGATCTATGTATTTTCTCAA
The DNA here is from genome assembly GCF_013388295.1 of Bartonella alsatica. NCBI lineage: Bacteria > Pseudomonadati > Pseudomonadota > Alphaproteobacteria > Hyphomicrobiales > Bartonellaceae > Bartonella > Bartonella alsatica. Next base: position 134,035 of record NZ_CP058235.1, read on the forward strand.
CACGATAAGGAATAGCATTCTTACATACAAACGCAATTGCCTCTTCTTTACTATTAAATTGGATTTTTATCTGACTATTCATATCAGAAGTCGATGTATATCCCATAAGAGGCTCAAGCATTTTTGCCTGCAACGGCTCATATTCCAAAACCCAAAAACCAGTATTCCTTCTACCTGACTGCATAGCCGTCTTTGCAGGACTATAAATACGAGCGATCATGGTTATTGCCCTTCAAACTATCACAACACTTGAATGATAATTGTTTACCACACACACCAATTTGGCCATTTCAACACATAAAATCAAGCATGGTCGGAGCGATAGGATTCGAACCTACGACCCCCTGATCCCAAATCAGGTGCGCTACCAGGCTGCGCTACGCTCCGCTATTTACAATTATTTATGCACATTCCCTAAAATTTTCACAACGGAAGTGCAAGAGAAAAACACGTTTTTCTAAAAATTTTGTTGTATTTCTTTACAAGAAAGAACTTTTTAAAATTTTTTCTGCTAAGTAACATATATTCATTGACAGAAATAAAAAAATGACATCCATAAAAGAAAGAATCCAATCCACATCAACAAATAACCGGCTTCTCCATAAAAGCTTTATAACTTTCATATTACTTCGGAAAAATTTTCATGATATCAGAAACATTTAACGGCTAAATTCTAATATACTAATTAAGCATCACGAAAAATTCCCAATATATAAAACTACAACATCTTGATTTTGTTCACACGAAACCCAAAACGAATTATAAGCAAAACTGAGTACCTCCTTCTATCACTTTATTTATCTGACCATTTTCTCAATTCTACCCTCTCCTGACAATATCAATTTTCTTAAATCATAAAACTTTCGTTAGAGAAAAAAAGAAAGCTTCTTTCGCCCCTAAACTTATTTTTAATGCTTGATATACTCACACGAACTGTAGAAAAAACGCAATATTATAAATTAGAAATTTTAAAATCATTCTTACAATGTATCAGACATATTTAAAAGAAAATCGCTATTATGTTAAAGAAAAAAATAAAAATACATTGTCTTTTTCATTCCCAACAGATCCATAAAAAATGGAAAGCGTAAATAGAATAGCATTTCGCTCTGTACACTACCATAGCAGTAAAAGAAGAGCACTTTTTTCCATTAAGTAAAATGCAACGTGCTCAGAAACAGTGTTTACTAAATTTTCATATTAAGGACTTCACTAATGACAGAGCGCGTTATTTTGCTCTTTCTTTGTAACGCCAACTGATCAACAGAATCAATAACGTGTCTCAATGAAAATAAAGAACGCTCACAACGGCTTACAAGATAGTAAACAGTATCCGGATGAACAATAATTTGCTTATCAGAAAAAAGTTTGAAAGCAACAGCTGTTAATAACGCATCATCAGGCTGATTAATTGCAACCAACATAACTGAATTAAGGCGACTTTTTAAATCACTTAACTTTAAATTCCACGCTGATGGTACTGCACGGGCAGTTATCAACAAAGTAGCTTGGCATGTATCAAGATTTGCTTGCTTAACACTATTAATTAAGTGAAAAAGCCCCGTCTCACTAATTTCACCAGCATCAATATCTTCAATTAAAAACGGCCTTCCTGAAGCAGCCATTGCAACAGCTTGATCAATTTCATTGCGATGAAAACTCAAAGCATGAGATTTTTGTGCCCACACACTAGAAAAGTGTGTTTTTCCAGATCCTTCTTTTCCAACCAAAACTGCAATAGGTAAGATCCAGTTTGGCCACTGATCAATAAGCTGAAAAGCCATACGATTGCTTTCTGTCACCACTATATCATCTAATTGGAAAACCGAATTATAAGAAAAATTTAAGGACAATTGCGTTTCACACCTACTCATCTAGCAACTCCGAATTTTCACTTCGCGAATACATCTGAGAATTAAGATAAGTATGAAGAGCAAAACGAACCAAAACAGCAACAGCCGCAGCTGCAGGAATAGCAACAAGCATACCAGTAAAACCAAAGAGTGAAGAAAAAGCAAAAAGTGCAAACATCAACCACACTGGATGTAGCCCTACTGATGACCCCACAAGTTTTGGTTGAAGAATGTAGCTTTCAATAAATTGACCAATTAAAAAGAGAATCATAACAAGGATGATACACCCCCAATTATTGGGGTAGAACTGGACCCATGCAACACCAACAGAGAGTACAAAGCCACTTATTGTGCCAATATAAGGAACAAAGCTAATAAGGCCAATAAACATACCAATCAAAAGCCCAAAATTGAGTCCGGTAATAGTCAGACCAATAGCATAATATCCTCCCAATATTAAACAAACTGTTCCTTGTCCACGAACAAAACCAGCAATAGCTCTATCCATTTCATGAAAAATACTGCGAACAGTTTCAAGATGATCGCGCGGTATCAACGAATCAATTGCTGCAACCATACGAGGCCAATCCAATAACATGTAAAATGTTACTACAGGTGCCACGACAAATAGACTGACAATATTAACGATAGATTTCCCTGACTTTAAAAGTGAATTCAAGAGAGATGTAATAAAGTCAGAACTTTTTCCTAAAAGCCCTTTAATATTACTCTGTAATTCATTTGGATCACTTCCAAAATAACGCCTCACCCAATCAAAATCATGCTCAACGAAAAAATTTTGAATACGATTAATATAAATGGGTAAACCATCACTCACAAATTGCTGTATTTGCCAACTAACGATGGGAATCAAAATAATTAAAGCAGCAACAAAAATAACAACAATAAACAAAGTAATAAGGATAGTGCCCAAAACACGACGAATTCCAAATTTTTCAAGCAATTGAACAATAGGATTAAGAAAATAAGCCAATACAATCCCTGCTACAAAAGGAAGTAAAATAGATCCAAAAACAAACATAAAAAGAATGAAAAAAACCAAGGTACCAAGCCAGAAAAAAATTTGTTTCTTCATATCATTTGGTAACGGTACTTGAGTGTAAGCTGGTACATAAGTCTTATAACAATCATGAGATCTATTCTCACGCATTTTTTTCTTCATAAGCTGCCAAGAAGATTGTCCGTGATTATCTGATATCTTGTTCATAAAATACCCTAAAAAACTCTTCAAAAAGATTATAAACTTCTTCAAGATTATAAACTTCTTCAACATAGCTCACAAGTAAAGTTGCTTATTTTTTCAAAATGATAAATACCAATCTCTCTTGCAGAGATAACTCTATCATGGCATTGCATAATATCAAAACTTGATTTACCATAAGAAAGGTTCCAATGAGCAAGCAAAACATCATACATGATAAATCTAAGTGTGGCCTTACCTATGCAAAAGCCGGTGTAAATATCGATACAGGTAACGCTATTGTAAAAAAAATTAAACCCTTCATACGCTCAACAAAACGAGCCGGAGCAGATGCTGAAATTGGTGGATTCGGTGGTCTCTTTGATTTAAAAGCAGCAGGCTTCACAGATCCCATTCTTGTAGCAGCCAATGATGGTGTGGGAACAAAATTAAAAATTGCAATAGAAGTAGGTACCCATAATACTGTGGGGATTGATCTCGTAGCCATGTGTGTTAATGATTTACTCGTACAAGGTGCTGAACCTCTCTTTTTTCTCGATTATTTTGCAACTGGTAAGCTTGATCTTGAACAAGGTGTTGCAATTGTTTCTGGTATTGCAGAAGGATGTAAACAAGCTGGTGCTGCTCTTATTGGAGGAGAAACTGCAGAAATGCCAGGTATGTATGCAGAAGGAGATTATGATTTAGCAGGGTTTGCTGTAGGAGCGTGCGAACGCAGTGCTTTACTCCCTTCAAAAGACCTGACAGAAGGCGACATCATTTTAGGTCTTAGCTCATCTGGCATCCATTCCAACGGCTTTTCTCTTGTAAGACGAATCATTCAACAGAGTAATCTAAAATGGAAAGATCCCGCTCCTTTTAATCCTCAAATGAGTCTTGGCACAGCATTGCTTACACCAACACGTATTTATGTAAAATCACTCCTCCCTGTCATACGAAATTATAAAGAAGTCAAAGCTCTTGCTCATATTACAGGTGGAGGATTTCCTGAAAATATTCCACGAATACTTCCATCTTCTCTCTGCGCTGAAATTAATCTTTCTGTCATTCCTGTTCCTTCTGTCTGTTCATGGATTGCACAACAGGGTAAGATAGAAGAAGAAGAAATGTTACGGACATTTAATTGTGGCATTGGCATGATTGTTATCGTAGCCCAACACGCAGTTGAAAAAATTACACAAATACTTGAAATACAGGGAGAAACAGTTACCTCACTTGGCATTTTAACAAAACACCAAGATAAAAGAATACTCTATAAAGGAGTACTTAACTTATGAAAAAACAAATCGTTGTTTTTATTTCTGGCAATGGCTCCAATATGATCGCTCTTGCCAAAGCCAGCAAACAAAAGGAATACCCTGCTAAAATCGTAGCAGTTATTTGTGATAATCCTCATGCTTCTGGCATTGAAAAAGCACGTAACAATAACCTGCCTATTCATGTTATTGATCGCAAAAATTATCCAACGAAAGAAGCACATGAAGAATCTATTTTAATGGTTTTAGCTCAATATCAACCGGATTTTCTCTGCTTTGCTGGATATATGCGTCTCATTTCACCATTTTTCATAAAACATTATGAAGGACGAATTTTAAATATTCATCCTTCTCTTTTACCTTCATTTAAAGGTTTAAATACGCATGAACGAGTTTTACAAGCAGGCGTTAAAATCACTGGTTGTACTGTTCATCTTGTTACAGAAGATATAGACGCAGGAAAGATTCTCGCTCAAGCAGCCGTTCCAGTCTTTGCAAACGATACTGCTGAAAGCTTAGCACAAAGAGTTCTTAAAGTAGAACATAAACTTTATCCTGAATCTTTAAAGGCCTTTATTGAAGGGAAAAACAAAATAGTAGATACCCACCAAGAACTTTTATCATTTTAAGTATGCTCATCAGAATTTTCTAACATTACACTTAAAATTTTCCTTCAACTCTTGTATTTTGAACTCTACAAAATTTTAATATTATAGAATCTATTATCTTCACGAATATTTTTATACGAAAATAAAACATCTCTTTTAATTTTTAAACGGTAAACTCCCAAATTACTTTTATTTATTTAGTTCATTGATTTTGCACATTATTATGGTTATGTCCATTTTCCAAAATACTCTAAATTTTTGTCTAAAGAATCTTAAAAAATAATTTTTTGTTTTTCTATTGTGCAAGCGTTTCTTTAACTGTTAAAGTTAATTGTTTGAGTGTAAATGGTTTAGATAAAAAACCAAAAACAGCATCTTCTGGTAGATTTTTAGCAAATGCATCTCTTGCGTATCCAGAAACAAAAAGAAATTTGATATCAGGGTAGTTTTTACGTACTTCCTTAAGCAAAGTTGGTCCATCCATTTCTGGCATCACAACATCGGAAACAATAATATCAATATCTCCCTTATTTTTTTCAAGAACAGTAAGTGCTTCTACTCCACTTGCAGCCTCTAAAACAGTATATCCTCTCATTTGAAGCGCTCTTACCCCACCCATTCGAACAGCATCTTCATCTTCAACCAACAAAACAATCGCAGATCCTGTTAAATCTGTATTTTTTTCTTGCTCTTCACCTTTTTCAATCTTCGAGAAAATTTCTCCGTTATTATTATAAGGAATATATCGAGGAAGAAAAATATGGAATGTCGCTCCTTCATTCTCTCTACTTTCACAATAAATATAGCCACCTGTCTGCTTTATAATTCCATAAACCATTGATAAACCAAGCCCGGTTCCTTTTCCAACTTCTTTTGTTGTAAAAAATGGTTCAAACATTTTTTCTTGTATAGCAGATGATATACCAGTTCCTGTATCTGAAATAGTTAATTGCACATACTCACCAATTCCAAAACCCACATGATCAAATTCAGCACTTTGTTGTTTTGTAATATTATTTGTTACAATCGTAACAACACCTCCGTCCGGCATAGCGTCACGTGCATTAATAACCAAATTTATAATCACACGCTGGAAAGATGCTTGATCGACTTCAACGCTCCACAAATCTCTTCCATGAATAATTTTTAATTGAATATTATTGCCTAAAAGGGGTAAAATAAGATTGCGGATATCGGTTAAAAATTCTGTAAAATCAACTTCTTCAGGCCGAAGTGTTTGCTTTCTAGAAAAAGCCAATAATTGCTGTACAAGTGCAGCTGCACGATTAGCATTATTCTTGATATTGATAAGGTCAGCATGTGCAGGGTCAGAACTACGGTGCGTATTTAAAAGAAGATCACACGACATCAAAATTGCCGTTAAAACGTTATTAAAATCATGAGCAATACCACCAGCCAATTGTCCAACGGCCTGCATTTTCTGACTTTGTATCATTTTATCTTCAAGCATTTTTTGTTCTGTTATTTCTATAACAGATATAATGATAACATCATGTAAGAGATCATCATAATAAGACTTTATAGGCATAACATGGAGACGCAAATGACGCTCTTCATTATTTTCTAAAACGGTTTCTATTGGTACTGTGTAATTTTTATTTGTTGTAATTTTCTGAAATGCACGCTCTAACTGTGCATGATCACGATGAGATATAACATCATAAATATTAAAAGTTTTCCCTATACATCCCGTGAGTAACGAAAAGGCCTTATTCATATGAACCCATTGTCCTTTCCGATCCACCACTGCTATTGCAAATGGACTCGCATCAAAATACTCTACTAAAGCACTGGGTAATTTTAATTGACCATTGTTCTCTCGCTGTTGTATTTGCTGTGGGATTATAACAATACGATAAATAGCTTCATCCTCTAAGAGAGAAGAAGCACACATAAAACAATTCAATATTTTCTTAACATCAGTCTCTGAATTTAAATATAACGAAAACCTATAAGGTAAAGGGTAACCTGAACTTTGATATTTGTTATTTTGCAAACAAATATCACTCCATGTGCTATTGGCTTGAATGCTATTAAATAGTCTATCAAAATTATATTGGCCAACAGTAAAGTTTGCTAAGTCGATTGAAAACCAATCAGCAAAAACTGCATTTGCATAAAGAATAGTTCCTTGTGTATTAACAGATAAAAAACCAACAGGAGCTTGATCTAAGTGATTGATAGCTTCTTGAAGATTCAAGAAAAAAACTTCACGATACTTCTGCAAATGCGAAATATCGGTAATACGCCAAAATAAAAGCTTTTTTCCCCGCTTTGTAATCGGTTGAACAGAAAAATTATACCAAACAGTTTTTTTTTGTGTAGAATGAGCAAAAATCGACTCTTCAATTCTTAATTCTTCTTGTGCAGAAAGATGATTACATCCTGCAGCTTTTAAGCGATACGCCAGTGCACCAGCACCTGGAAGATCAGCAATAACCACATAACAAGAAGTCTCAGGCTTATAGGTAAGAATTTTTTGATAATTTTGATTAGAATAATAAACAAAACCGGACAAATCAGAAACTATAATTACATCATCGCTACTATTAAAGATGCTAAGATCAAAATCATCCTGCAACTGCACCGTATTATATCTTAAAATCCCTATCCCTATCAGAACAAGTGCAGCCCCCCCTATAACCGCTAAAGCTAAAAAAGAAACACTCCCAGCCTTTTGCATATAACTCTGCGGATAAAAAAAATTTACAATACCTACAATAAACAGAAAAATAATAATAAAAACAATACTAAAAATCATGGCCCCCCAGTGGACAGAAATAGACGATGTTCTCTCAATATTTTCAAAACCTTTATCCATCTCTCTTTGCCTCAATTATAGCCATCTCTTATACAAAAAATTACCTTCATAATCGTTGTTATGAAGTATACAGCATGATAATATCTAGCCAATGAAAATCACTCAATATTAAAAAAACCATGTTTCACATTATTAAGTGAACCTTTTAAAATATGTTTACAAACTTATAATATAGATGGGAGGAGAACCATGCACGTCTGGTTATCAAGACAAGTAAATACATCTGCGGCAAACATAATTACAAGCCTTGTGCTTTTCATAATAATAATCACAACTATTGCTGTAATTATCATGTTTTTACGCCGTTTAAACACAAGAGGATTCAAAACTAACAGAAAAAAACGTCCACAACGCCTAACCATATGTGATACAATTGCTATCGATCGTACACGACGCCTTCTTCTGATAAGTCGTGATGATACAGAACACCTAATTCTTATTGGTGGATTAACAGATGTTGTTATAGAATCGGATATTAACGGTAAACACATCACACAAAAAAACGCTGTTAAACAAAAGCAAAATACACAGACAATATCCACAATAACAAAGAAGAACTCAAACCCCAATCTTACAGAAAAAATACCTTTTTCCGTAAGCGAAATAGAGCATTCCCAGGATAATATCTCGAAGCCTTTTATGAATCAATATTTGGAGGATTCAGCAATCACTGCTGAAATTGAAGGAAGGCAAGAACCATCCTTATTTATCCCTGTACAAAAAAAATAAAATAACCAACTTTTCAACTCTAATAGTGAGTATTTCATTCGTTTATTACAACAAGCGATTTCAATCATCACGATAAACTTTTTCTCGTCGTTCATGGCGTTCCTGTGCCTCCAACGATAAAACTGCGATTGGTCGAGCCTCAAGACGTTTTATACTAATAGGTTCGCCAGTTTCCTCACAAAAACCGTAAGTTCCATTATCAATGCGCTCCAAAGCAGCATCTATTTTCGAAATGAGTTTTCTTTGACGATCACGAGCACGTAATTCAATTGTACGATCAGTTTCGCAAGATGCTCTATCAGTTAAATCGGGCTGACCAGCATTCTCTTCCTGTAAGTTTTCCAAAGTTTCACGGGCTTCTCTTAATATATCATTTTTCCAAGAAACCAATTTAGCACGAAAATATGCCTTTTGCCGCTCATTCATAAAAGGCTCATCTTCACTAGGGCGATATTGATCATCAATCTTTTCGCTCATGCTATAAAATCTCCACATATGGTATGTGCGGACTATATATTGGGGAACATCAATCAACACAAGTGTAAAATGCTTTTTTATATCTACCTACAAATGTATTTAAAGCTACAGTTTAGAGCTTCACTATTTTTGCGCAGTATGAACTTTCTTGACATAACTACTCGTCAGCCTTCTCCTTTCTCTCTTTTCCAGTGATACCTAGAAACCTATAAAAAGGAAATGCAACTATTCAGTGTCATGTGGAATAATCTTACTCAGTAATTGGACTAAGCCTCAAACGTATCAACAACAAATCATCACAATATACAAAAAGTAAAAATCTCTATAGGGTTAGAGTCTAATATCTACGATTCAAACATATCAAAACGTCTTTTTCTTAATTACGATTGATAGTGATAACTTCACCAAACAAAACACAATGGGTTGCATGTTCATGCTAACAATTCAAACGACAATAAAAAGATACTAAAGCATCTAAAAGACTAGGTGCACCAATCAGAAAAATTCCCCATTGTGCTATTAAAACATTCATTGTGTATAACACCGCAACACCTGAAAAAATGTGTATAACACCGCAACACCTGAAAAAATATCTGCTAATGAACGGCGTTTTCCCACTAAACTATTAACACAAAAATTTCCATTTTCTACAAATAATTGATTCCCAAGATTATGCCGCATGAGACAAACAAGAAGGATTGAGGGAATCATCAGATAAAGAACAACACGCTGAAACTGTCACCCCACGCCTTCCCTTAAGCTCATCGTCGCTACAATATGTACATATTCTATAAAATGACTCATAGCATCTCGGTATTTTTGCGGAGAAACAGTAATATTATGTTGAAGTTTAGATATTAAATACGTTGTATGATTTAACATATCTTTCACTTATACAGCTTTAAAATTTCAAATAAGTTTTCCATAAAAAGATTTATGGCATGTATTTTTCTTTACGTCATAACACAAAAGATATTTTAGTATACAAAACGACGTGATAAAAACAGCCAATCAAGGAGATCTTAATGCCCCATTCTTATCTTATTTCACCTTCTCTTTTGGCTTCTGATGTCTCCAAACTTGGCCAAGAAGTATTGGATGTTATTGATGCCGGTGCAGATTGGCTTCATCTTGATATCATGGATGGCCACTTTGTTCCTAATATCACTTTTGGCCCTGATATCATCAAGGCTCTCCGCCCATTAACCAAAGCAACATTTGACGTTCATTTAATGATCACACCAGTAGATCTCTATCTTGAAGCTTTTGCAAAGGCTGGTTCAGATATTATAACCATTCATGCCGAAGCAAGTCCTCATCTTCATCGTTCACTACAAACAATCAAAGCAATGGGGAAAAAAGCAGGAATTGCACTCAATCCAAGCACACCAGAACATGTACTTGAGTATTTGCTTGATCAATTAGATCTTATCCTTATCATGACGGTCGATCCTGGTTTTGGTGGGCAAAACTTTATTCCAGAAATGAAAGATAAAATCAAACGGGTTAAAAGCATGATTGCGAACAGGCCTATTGATCTTGAAGTTGATGGCGGTATCACTACTAATACAATTGGGATAGCTGCGAAAGCTGGTGCAAATGTATTTGTCGCAGGTTCTGCAATTTATAAAGATGGAAACAAAGAGCTTTACAAAACACGTATGAATGCACTGCGCCAAGCCGCAACTCTCTCATAATAAGGAAAAAATTATGATAACACGTTATTCTCGTTCTGAAATGGTAACAATTTGGTCACCAAAAACGAAATATCGTATTTGGTTTGAAATTGAAGCACATGCCTGTAATGCACTAGCTGAATTGGGGATTATTCCAAAAGAAGCAGCAAAACATATTTGGGAAAAGGGAAAAACAGCCGAATTTGATATCAATCGCATTAATGAAATTGAGGCAATTACCAAACATGACGTTATAGCATTTCTAACACACTTAGCGGAATTTATTGGACCAGAAGCACGTTTTATCCACCAAGGCATGACATCATCAGATGTCCTAGATACAACGCTTAATATTCAATTGATGCGTGCTAGTGATATTTTGCTAAAAGATATAGATCAACTTCTTGAAGCATTAAAAACACGTGCTTTTGAACATAAAGAGACGATCACTATTGGACGAAGTCATGGCATTCATGCTGAACCAACAACATTTGGAGTCAAATTGGCCTTTGCATACGCTGAGTTTTCCCGTTGTCGCAAACGCCTTCTTGCAGCACGCGAGGAAATTTCTACTTGCGCTATTTCAGGTGCCGTAGGCACTTTTGCAAATATCGACCCATATGTTGAAGAATATGTAGCAAAAGCAATGGGGCTGCGTCCTGAGCCGGTTTCTACCCAAGTAATACCACGCGACCGTCACGCTATGTTCTTTGCAACGCTTGGTGTTATTGCTTCATCTATTGAAAGGTTAGCTACAGAAATACGCCATCTACAACGAACAGAAGTCCTTGAAGCAGAAGAACATTTCTCACCTGGGCAAAAAGGCTCGTCCGCCATGCCCCATAAGCGTAATCCAGTTTTAACCGAAAATTTAACTGGGCTAGCGCGTATGGTACGTGCATTCGTAATACCTGCCATGGAAAATGTAGCACTTTGGCATGAACGTGATATTTCTCATTCATCTGTTGAGCGTTATATTGGCCCAGATGCTACCATTACGCTTGATTTTGCTCTTACTCGACTCACATACGTCATTGAAAATTTAATTGTTTATCCAGAAAATATGCAAAAAAATCTCAATAAATTCCGAGGGCTTGTTCATTCACAACGAGTGCTTTTAGCACTCACACAAGCTGGAATAAGTCGTGAAGAGTCTTATCGAATTGTACAACGAAATGCGATGAAAGTTTGGGAACAAGGAAAAGATTTTTTAGAAGAATTGCTCAACGACAAAGATGTTACAAAAACTTTAAGTGAATTGGAACTTCGGGAAAAATTTGATCTCTCTTATCACACCAAACATATAAATACGATTTTTAAACGCGTTTTTGAAAAATGATAAAAATTAACATACATTCATACAAGAGCACAAAGAGATTGTCTTTTGCCTATGAGACAAAACCTTTCATAATGAAGGAAACAATTCATGAAAGCAAATGAACTCGATATTCTTATTGTTCCTGGCTACAAAGGATCTTGCCCTGATCATTGGCAAACACGATGGGAAAAAAAATTGTCTACAGCCCGCCGCGTTCAGCAATCCCATTGGTCAAAACCTGTTTGTGAAGAATGGGTTAATGAGGTTAAAATCGCCATTGCACAAGCTCAAAAACCCGTTGTAATTATTGCCCACTCATTAGGAGTTCCCACAGCTATTCATGCAACGCTACAAAATGCAGAAAAAGTTTGTGGTGCCTTTTTTGTTTCTCCTCCAGATGTAACCAATGAAAAAATACGCCCTAAACATTTAATGACATTTGGCCCCTATCATTGTAAAAAATTATCCTTCCCTTCCGTCGTGATAGCTAGCCGCAATGATGAATTTTGTCAATTTTCAGTAGCAAAAAATCTTGCTAATGATTGGGGAGCACTCTTTGTTGATGCAGGCCAATCTGGTCACATTAATGCAGAATCTGGGCATGGACCTTGGCCTGAAGGACTTATGATTCTTTCTCATTTTCTTGCAAAAATTTAATTCAAGAAAGATAATAATCTGCGCTTTATCTATATCTATATAGTTCCACTCTTTTTGAGTCAGAGCACAAATAACAAAAATTGTAAGAAATATTATAGTAATCATTGAGAAATTTTACCAATTAAGATAGTATTACCTATCAGTGCTATTTAAAACTTCTCAAATCAATAGAGAACCACAATGAATCGTCGCCACCGTATTTATGAAGGCAAGGCTAAAATTTTATATGAAGGTCCTGAACCGGGAACCTATATTCAATTTTTTAAAGACGATACAACTGCTTTTAATGCAAAAAAGCATGAAATCATTGACGGAAAAGGGGTTTTAAATAATCGTATTTCAGAACATATCTTTAGCCTTCTTAGCCGTTTGGGTATCCCAACCCATTTTATCAAGCGCATAAATATGCGTGAACAACTCATTAAAGCCGTTGAGATTATTCCATTGGAGGTTGTTGTTCGTAACGTTGCCGCGGGCTCTCTTTCTAAGCGTTTAGGATTAGAAGAAGGAACTGCCCTTTCCCAGCCTATCATTGAATTTTACTATAAAAATGATTCTCTTGATGACCCAATAGTCACTGAAGAACACATCACTGCCTTTGGATGGGCTGTTCCCCAAGAAATAGAAGACATTATGCAACTTTCGATTCGCATTAATGATTTTCTTTCTGGGCTTTTTGCAGGTGTTAACATCCAACTTATTGATTTCAAAATGGAATTCGGTCGCTTGTGGGAAGATGAAACAATGCGCATTGTTCTTGCGGATGAAATCTCGCCTGATTCTGCCCGATTATGGGATATGCAAACACAAGAAAAAATGGATAAAGATCGCTTTCGGCGTGATATGGGAGGACTTATTAACGCGTATCAGGAAGTTGCTAAACGTCTTGGTATCATCAATGAAAATGAACCCCCACGTCCAAGTGGTCCAGTTTTAGTAAAATAAATAATTAGGTGACGTCATATCACCCTCCTTCATATTGGTCAGTGCACTTCTTCAAAGATAGGGATTCTATTAACAGGAAATAAGAAATGAAAGCACGTGTTACAGTTACTTTAAAAAACAGCGTTCTTGATCCGCAAGGGGAAGCAATTACCGATGCTTTAAAAAATTTAGCTTTCAAAGGTATTCACTCTCTTCGCCAAGGAAAAGTTTTTGATATTGTGCTCGATGATCAATCTTCTGAAACTGCAAAGCAAAAACTTGAACAGATGTGTGAAGAATTACTGGCAAATCCCGTTATTGAAAATTATACTATAGAACTTCTTTAAGTGAGTCTCTTCATGAAAAGTGCTATCATTCAATTACCTGGACTGAATCGCGATCGGGATATGGTTGCAGCACTACATTATATAACAGGAACTGAGCCATTAAAAATTTGGCAAACAGAATCAACAATTCCAGATGTAGATATCATTGTTATTCCTGGTGGTTTTTCTTATGGGGATTACCTAAGATGTGGTGCTATTGGCGCACGAACACCAGTTTTGCAAGCTGTTCGTGAAAAAGCACAAAAAGGTGTTACAGTAATTGGCATATGCAATGGATTTCAAATTTTGTTGGAAGCTGGTTTATTGCCTGGTGCTTTAATGCGTAATGCTTCATTAAAATTTGTTTGTCGTGAAGTAAAGCTTGAAGTAGTAAACACCAATACAAAATTTTCTCGATATTATTACAAAGGACAAATCATTCGTTGTCCTGTAGCACATCACGATGGAAATTACTTTGTCAATAGCGAAACACTAAAACAAATGGAAGACAATGAGCAAATTGTTTTTCGCTACGCAGAAAATACAAACCCTAACGGTTCGATAAATGATATTGCCGGTATCATCAATAAAGCCGGTAATATTCTTGGTATGATGCCTCATCCTGAAAATTTCATTGAACCTGCACATGGTGGTACTGATGGCCGTTTACTTTTCCAAAGCGCTTTAGAATTGGCAAATGGATGATAAGCAAGAAAATTTTATGTTACGTAGTTATTTTTAAAGTTAAAAATTTGTATCTTCCTAAGCTACGAATTTACTAATCAATGTTTTACGGACACAATGGAGTGCACTTTTCTAAACATACAAAGACTTATTCAAAAGGCGTTTATGGTCCTTGAATATACTAAACAAATAAACAGCATTTTAGTTAATGGTTTATGAACTTCTACCTTATCAAACAATGTAACCAATTATGATCTAAGTTGCTAGATTTAAAACAATAAAAATGCTACATCTTGATTAATTTTACGGATAAAGTACTTATGAATCCTTGCAATAACATCGCCATTACACCAGAATTAATTGCTCAACACGGTCTAAAACATGAAGAATATCAACATATCCTAACTTTAATTGGGAGAGAGCCAACATTTACTGAGTTAGGAATTTTTTCTGCAATGTGGAACGAACATTGTTCCTATAAATCATCTAAAAAGTGGCTTAAAACTCTTCCAACAGAAGGAAAATATGTCATTCAAGGACCTGGTGAAAATGCTGGAGTTATTGATATTGGTGAAGGACAATGTGTTGTTTTCAAAATGGAAAGCCATAACCATCCTTCTTATATTGAACCTTATCAAGGTGCAGCAACAGGTGTAGGAGGTATTTTGCGTGATGTCTTCACAATGGGCGCTCGCCCTATTGCAGCTATGAATGCATTGCGATTTGGATCTCCTAATCATCCCCGAACACGCCATCTTGTTTCTGGTGTTGTTTCTGGCATCGGTGGCTATAGTAATGCTTTTGGCGTTCCAACCGTTGGTGGAGAAGTAAATTTTGACGAGCGTTATAATGGCAATATCCTTGTTAACGCGTTTGTTGCTGGTATTGCAAAGATAGATTCTCTTTTTTACTCTAAAGCACAAGGAATAGGTCTTCCTGTTGTTTACCTTGGTGCCAAAACAGGACGTGATGGAGTTGGTGGAGCGACAATGGCTTCCGCAGAATTTGATGATTCAATCAGTGAAAAACGTCCAACTGTTCAAGTGGGTGATCCTTTTACAGAAAAATGCCTTCTTGAAGCTTGCTTAGAACTCATGGAGCTAGGAGCTGTCGTTGCCATTCAAGATATGGGTGCAGCAGGTTTAACGTCTTCTGCAGTTGAAATGGGAGCAAAGGGAGATTTAGGAATAAAGCTTAATCTTGATAAAGTTCCCGTTCGTGAAGAAAACATGACAGCCTATGAAATGATGCTCTCTGAAAGCCAAGAACGCATGCTTATGATACTTAAACCAGAGCTAGAAAAACAAGCAGCGGCTATTTTTCATAAATGGGGACTTCATTTTTCCATTATTGGAAAAACAACTGATGATTTACGTTTCCGTGTATTCCATCAAGAAGAAGAAGTCGTTAACCTTCCCATCAAAGCACTCGGTAATGAATCACCTGTTTATGATCGCCCTTGGATAGCCCCTGTAAAAAAGCCTGCCCTTAAAGTAGAAGAAGTCAAAAAAGTAAAAAATCTCGATGATGCACTCCTTACATTATTGAATTCTGCTGATCAAAGTTCACGACGATGGGTCTACGAACAATATGATACACTTATTCAAGGAAATACTCTTGTACGTCCTGGGAGCGATGCAGGAGTTATTCGTATAAGCAATAATGACAAACGCGCCCTTGCCTTTTCTTCTGATGTAACACCTCGTTATTGTGAAGCTGATCCTTATGAAGGAGGAAAACAAGCCGTCGCAGAATGTTGGCGAAATATCAGCACAACCGGCGCAACACCACTAGCAGCTACAGATAATCTCAATTTTGGTAATCCCGAAAAACCTGAAATTATGGGACAATTGGTATATGCCATTAAAGGTATAGGTGAAGCTTGTAGAGTCCTTGACTTCCCTATCGTTTCAGGCAATGTCTCTCTTTATAATGAAACCAATGGAGAAGCAATTCTCCCTACACCAACAATCGCCGGTGTAGGACTTCTTGACGACTGGTCTAAAATGATAACAATCAGTGGTATGCAAAATGGAGATAGTATTGTTTTAGTTGGCGCTTGTGGTTCTCATTTAGGACAATCAATCTACGCACGTAATATTTTGAATATTCATACAGGTGCACCACCTCATGTAGATTTACAACTTGAAAAAAAGCATGGACAATTTGTTAGAGAAGTTATTCAGCGGGGTTTTGTTAATGCTGCTCATGATATCTCTGACGGGGGATTAGCCATTGCACTTGCAGAAATGGTAATAAAAGCAGGTAAAGGAGTTAAAGCTAAACTAAGCAACAAATTACCACATCATGCAGAGCTTTTTGGAGAAGATCAAGGACGTTATCTTTTAGCCATCAAACCTCAAGCTCTCAATAATCTTAAAGAATTTGCACAAGTAAGTGTAGTTTCTTTAATAGAGATTGGTATAGTTGCAGGTAACGCTCTCAATATAGATGGGATTTTAACACTTTCAGTAGATAAACTTACACATGCCTATGAAAGTTGGTTTCCGCAATTTATGGGTGAAAAATAAAAAATTATTTGTTTCTCTTGAACTATGCAATTCTTAAAAAATAGATAAATAGAGGAGGATAACCATGGCAATGAGTGCTTATGCAATCGAAACACTTATTCGTGAAAGCATTCCCGATGCAACTGTGATAATTCATGATCTCGCTGGTGATGGTGAACACTACGCTGCAGAAGTTACTTCCGAAAGTTTTCGTGGTAAAAACCGTGTCCAGCAACATAAAATGGTCTATGATGCTCTTAAAGGAAATATGGGAAATGCCCTTCATGCTTTAATGTTGCAAACAAATATTCCAAAATAATATAAAATTTCTTCTTGCATTTATTCACTTAATACGATTAGAAAATAGTGCAAATATAATGCACTTATAAAAATCTGCCATATCAAGGAATAAAGATGACAACTGTTCGTGATTTTATTGACAACGAAATTAAAAAAAATGATGTCGTTTTATTCATGAAAGGAACACCCGATGCTCCACAATGCGGATTTTCAGGACAGGTTGTTCAAATCCTTAACTATTTAGGATTAGAGTATAAAGGGATAAATATCTTAACTTCTGATGAATTGCGTCAAGAAATTAAAGACTATTCGAATTGGCCAACAATTCCTCAACTCTATATCAAAGGTGAGTTTATTGGTGGCTGTGATATTGTGAAAGAGATGTTTCAAAACAACGAATTGCAAGAACTTCTAAAAGAGAAAAATATTCCCTGCAATAAATCATAGGTATCTTTCATTTTATTTGGACTCTTATAGAGTTGTGTTCAGTCGAAATTTTTATTTCAAGGATGCCATATGTTATATTCAATCGACGAACAGACGCATAGTGATGTGATAAGAAAGAAAATTGGCTATAAAGAATTTGTTATTCTTATTGGTACACTCATGGCCATCAATTCTATAGCTGTCGACATTATGCTCCCCGCTATGCCAGATATTTTGAACAGCTTACATATAATCAGTGAAAATGATCAGCATTATATCATTTCTGGTTATCTTATGAGCTATGGTATCACACAAATATTTTTTGGTCCAATAAGTGATCGTTATGGACGTCGTAAACTTATTCTCATCGGTCTTGCATTTTATTCATTTGCAGCAATTGGTTGTGCCTTTGTAACCAATTTTTCTCTATTGCTCATTTTACGTATCTTGCAAGGCATAGGAGGTGCTGCTATGCGCGTCCTTACAATTTCTGTTGTACGCGATCTTTATAGTGGTCGAAAAATGGCAGAAGTAATGTCTATCGTCATGATGGTTTTTCTTATTGCACCAATGATTGGACCAGCAACAGGACAGCTCATTTTATTATTTGGAAACTGGCAAATTATTTTTATATTCATGGCTATCATTGGTTTTAGTCTGATGATATGGATTCAACTGCGCTTGCCTGAAACTCTTTATGCACAACGCTCGCTTTCCTTTTCTTCAATTAAACATAACTTACGGATTTTTGTAACTAATCGCATAACACTTTGCTACACACTGGCAACTTCCATTATTTTAGGCTGTATTTTTACCGCCGTTAATACATCACAACAAACATATGAAGGAATTTATAACCTGGGATTCTGGTTTCCAATTGCGTTTGCCATCGGTGCAGCTTTTCAGGCTCTATCATCATACTTTAATTCTCGATTGGTTGGGCGCCTCGGAATGCGACGTATCGCACATACTATGCTTATACTATTTTGCACCACTTCAGGCATCTGGTTTGTTGGTTCCGTCTTAACAGGTGGTATTATCCCTTTTCCTTTTTATATGCTATTGTTTTGTATACTGATGTTTGCCTGTGGCGGAATTATGGCAAATTTTAATACACTTGCGCTTGAATCAGTAGGAAAAATAGCCGGAACAGCCTCTTCTGTATCTGGATTCCTCCAAACATCTGTCGGAACAGGACTTAGTTTTTTTATTGCTCAACAATTTAATGAAACGACTCTCCCCAATTCAACAGGATTTTTCTTTCTTAGCCTTATCGCCATACTTCTTGTCTTATGGGCTGAACGCGGGCACCTTTTTAGACAAAAAAATAGCAATCCACATGAATGAACACTGCTATCAAAAAAATTAATCACAATCTCTTATGATAATAAACCCACACATTTACGCTTTCATAATTTAAAAAATATAATATAAACTAATTGATGAATTTTCCTGATTTTGGAAAGCCTTTTGGGACCAAACATCCACTTCCGGCACGCATTCCTATCCACTCAACAAGTTCGTTAGCTTGACGATTAAAGCAACGTTCAGCTGTATCTTGCCAACTTAAACCTTCTGATAAATTAAAAGTTTTGGCATCAATAACACCTCCCTCCTTGTAACGTTGCAAACGAACACCTTTACCGCGACTCATTTCTGGTATTTGTTCAATAGCAAAAATGAGCATTTTACGGTTTTCACCAACCACTGCAATATGATCACCTTTTACCGGAACACAAAGCTTTACTTTATCAGGAAATTTCACATTCATCACTTGCTTGCCTTTTCGTGTATTAGCGATCACTTCAGCTGCAGATACAATAAAACCATTTCCATAAGACGAAATTAAGAGAAGTTTTTCTTGTGCATTATACACAAAAGCTGTCATAATATCATGCTCATCATCGATATCTACTAAAATACGAATAGGTTCACCATGCCCCCGTCCTCCAGGTAAACTACTTGTAGCAATAGTAAAAAACTTTCCGCCCGTACTTATCAGCACAATTTTATCAGTAGTAAAGGCAGGAAATGCTAATTTCAAACAATCTCCTTCTTTGAAAGAAAGCGTATTGTAATCACTCAAATGTCCCTTCAAAGCACGCACCCACCCCTTTTCAGAAATAACAATCGTAACCGGTTCTTTTTCGATCATTGCTTGATGAATATCATCAATATTATGCTTTGGTGCTTCTTCAAATGTTGTACGCCTTTTCCCTAAAAGAGTATCAGGTCCAAAAGTTTTACGAACTTTTATGATTTCTTCTGAAATTATTTTCCACTGTTTTGTACGAGATGCCAACAAATTCTGCAGTTTTTCTTTTTCAGCTTTCAATGTTTCAAATTCTTTACGAATTTGAAATTCTTCAAGCTTACGCAAAGAACGCAAACGCATATTAAGAATAGCTTCAGCTTGATTTTCTGTTAATTCAAAACACTCAATGAGTTCTTTTTTCGGTTCATCCTCTTCACGAATAATCTGGATAACCTCATCAAGATTCAAATATGAGATAAGATAACCATGAAGTATTTCTAAACGGCAATCAATTTCATTAAGCCGATAATTAGAGCGGCGAAGAAGAACTTCTTGACGATGGTCAAGCCATTGTTGCAAACTTTCGCGCAAAGAAAGAACATTCGGTACTTTTCCTGAAGATAAAACATTAAGATTTAGAGGAAATCTTACTTCAAAATCAGTCAATTTAAAAAGAGACTCCATAAGAATCTTAGAATCAACTGTACGATTTTTAGGAACAAGCACAATACGAATATCTTCTGCTGATTCATCACGAATATCCTCAAGCATTGGTAACCGTCGTGCAAGCAGTAATTCTGCTGTTTTTTCAATAAGGCGTGACTTTTGAACTTGATAAGGAATTTCAGTAACAACAATCACATAAGAACCACGGCTACCAGATTCTTGATGCCAACGTGAACGCAATCGAAAAAATCCACGCCCAACACGATAAGATTCCTCAATACTCTTTTTAGGTTCAACCAAAATACCACCTGTAGGAAAATCCGGCCCAAGTACTAATTGGCTTAATTCTTCATCATTTACATCGGGATGTGCAATCAAATGAAGTGCCGCATCACAAAGTTCAGCAACATTATGAGGGGGAATAGATGTTGCCATACCAACAGCAATACCTGATGAACCATTTGCTAAAAGATTAGGAAAAGCACCCGGTAAAACAACCGGCTCTTCATCTTCCTCATTATAGGTTAAACGAAAATCAATAGCATTTTCATTAATCCCCTCAAGTAGCAACGCAGCCACTTCAGTCATACGCGCTTCTGTATACCGCATAGCAGCAGCATTATCACCATCAATATTCCCAAAATTGCCTTGTCCATCAACCAATGGATAACGAACAGCAAAACTCTGAGCCAAACGCACTAATGCATCATAAATAGATGCATCACCATGCGGATGAAATTTTCCCATGACGTCCCCGACAATCCGCGCGCATTTCGCATAAGAATGCCCTGGATTAAGTTTAAGTAAACGCATAGCATGAATAATACGCCGATGCACAGGTTTCAAGCCATCACGTACATCAGGTAACGCGCGGTGCGTAATAGTAGAAAGTGCATAAGACAAATAACGCTCTTGTAAAGCAGAACGTAATTCTATTGATTCAATATGTTCTTTATCAAAAGGTAAATTCATTTTATCATACATAGCATTAGGATATCAATTCCCCATATAATGAGCAATTATTTCATAAGATTTCTTCGGTATAATCCTTTATAAGTCGACTTATTTTTATTTAAAATCGACTATATAAAAATAAAAGTCGTGATAAAACATGAATAAAAAATTACATCAATTAGAAAAATTTATATACATGCTTTAATCTTCATTTGATCCCTATATAGGAATACTTAATACATTAAACTAAAGTTTTTTTCTGAAAATCTAACAATAAAAAATCTCTCTAACATTATAGCTATTTAATACGCATAAAAATAATATCTAGCTTATTAATGAACTCTATGAAAACTCTCAAAATAATGCAATATTTAACAATACTACATTATTCTTAAAATAATCAGCTACAAGCTCTTTACAGTGTTAAAGAATGTAAATGAAGCATACATCTAAGCTTTTTATAAACAACATATACACTGCTGTAATTTTAAAAGTATTAAAACTTTATTATAAGCAAATTAAAGTGCCCCCCCAAATCAAGTTACTAACTATTTTTTGTAGCAGAAGTAATTCGTATCCCTAAATCACGTAATTGTGTAGAAGAAACCTCAGAGGGGGCACTCATCAAAAGATCAAGTGCTTGCTGATTCATAGGAAATAAAGCAACCTCACGTAAATTTTTGACACCTTGCAAAAGCATAATAATACGGTCAATACCAGCCGCCATACCACCATGCGGTGGAGCTCCATAATGAAATGCACGATAAAGAGCACCAAAACGATCTTCCACCACCTCTTTAGAAAGACCAACAAGATTAAAAACTTTAAGCATCATTTCCGGTGAATGATTACGAATTCCACCTGATGCAATCTCATAACCATTGCAAACCAGGTCATACTGAAACGCTTTAAGAGTGAGAGGATCTTGAAACTCAAGAGCATTTTCGCCCCCCTGAGGCATAGAAAATGGATTATGTGCAAAATCAAGCTTTTTTTCATCTTCATTCCATTCAAAAAATGGAAAATCGACAATCCATGCCAAAGAAAAACACTCCCGATTGACAAGATCTAATTCTTCTCCTACGCGTGTACGCGCTGCTCCAGCAAAAGACGCAAATTTCTTTGGATCTCCTGCTACAAAAAAGCAAGCATCACCACTTCCAAGTCCAAGCTGCGTACGGAGAGCTTCAGTCCTTTTCTCGCCAATATTTTTGGCGATAGGACCAGCACCTTCAAACTTTCCTTTCTCTTCACGCCAGAAAATATAACCGAGTCCTGGTTGTCCCTCACCTTGTGCCCACCCATTCATACGATCACAAAAAGCACGGCTTCCACCCGTTTTAGCTGGAATAGCCCATACTTGTGCATTTTCATCATTCGCTAAAATATGAGCAAAAACTTTAAAACCAGAATCATAAAAATGCTGAGAAACATCTTCGATAATGATCGGATTACGTAAATCAGGCTTATCCGAACCGTATTTTCTTATTGCTTCATCATAAGAAATACGAGGAAAGTTTTGTGTTACAGGCTTTCCATTTGCAAACTCTTCAAAAAGAGAACGTATAATAGGTTCCATTGTTACAAAAACATCTTCCTGTTCAACAAAACTCATTTCAATATCTAATTGATAAAATTCTCCTGGAAGACGATCTGCTCTGGGATCTTCATCTCTAAAACATGGAGCAATTTGAAAATAACGATCAAAGCCTGACATCATCAATAACTGCTTGTATTGCTGAGGCGCTTGTGGCAACGCGTAAAACTTTCCCTGATGAATACGACTTGGAACCAAAAAATCGCGTGCCCCTTCCGGTGACGAAGCAGTCAAAAGTGGTGTTGTAAATTCTGTAAAACCATTATCTTGCATTGACCGTCTGATAGCAGCAATAATTTCGGTACGACGCATTATATTTTTGTGCATAGTTTCGCGACGTAAATCAAGAAAACGATACTTTAAACGAATATCTTCTGGATAATCAGGTTCACCAAAAATGGGTAAAGGAAGTTCCGCAGACTTTGAAAGAATTTCCACTTCTTTCGCAAAAATTTCAATCTCGCCTGTTGGAAGAGATGTATTAATAACTTCTTCAGAACGTGCACAAACCTCCCCATCTACACGAATAACCCATTCAGAACGTACTTTTTCTATAATTTTAAAAGCTGGCGAAGCAGGATCAACAACAATCTGTGTGATTCCAAAATGATCGCGTAAATCCACAAAAAGAATTCCACCATGATCACGAACACGATGAACCCATCCTGAAAGACGAACTTTTATTCCTACATCACATTTACGAAGAGCAGCGCAATTATGACTGCGATAACGGTGCATAGCTTTTGCCTTTGATATAATATTTCACATGCGCTACAAACGCTTTTTAACAACCATTTGTCAAGATATGAGAATAAAGACTCAAAAAAAAAATCAATAAAAGACAAATTTAATTTATCTAGCTATAATAAAATAATGATGAATCTTATTACACAAACAATAGATCTTGAAATCGCACTTGCCACTCTACGTACCTCAGATTTTGTAACAGTTGATACTGAATTTATCCGTGAGACAACTTTTTGGCCGCAGCTGTGCTTAATTCAGCTTGCATCACCAGATGCTACAGTTCTGATTGATCCAATGTCACAAGATATTGATTTGAAATCATTTTTTGATCTCATGGTCGATGAAAAAATTGTCAAAGTTTTTCACGCTGCACGTCAAGACATTGAAATAATTTATCACCTTGGAGGTATTATTCCTACCCCTCTCTTTGATACACAAATAGCAGGATCAATCTGCGGATTTGGTGATTCCATCTCCTATGACCAAATTGTACAACGTTGCACGGGCCATCAACTTGATAAATCATCTCGTTTTACAGACTGGAGCTGCCGCCCTCTTTCTGAAAAACAGCTGCTCTACGCATTGGCAGATGTAACCTATTTAAGAGATGTTTACCTTTTATTAAAAAAACAACTAGAAAAAAACAAACGCATCCACTGGATGGATGATGAAATAGCAATCCTTTTAGCCCCTAAAACCTATGATATGCCAGAAGATGAGGCGTGGAAAAAGGTAAAAGGAAAAGTTAAAAAACTGCGAGAACTTGCTGTATTACAAAAAATAGCAGCTTGGCGTGAACGTAAAGCACGAAAATATAATATTCCACGTCGTCACATCATGAAAGATGAATGCCTTATCGAAATCGCAATCCAACAACCAAAAGATGAATCTGCCCTAAAACGTTTGCGCAGTTTGAACAAAAACTGGGATAAATTCTCAATCGCGCAAACATTAATCAAAGCTATAAACGAGGGCTTAGAAGTTGATCTTGAAACTTTACCACCTTTTCCTAAACATAATCCCTTTAATGAAACAACAACCGCCGTTATCGATCTTCTCAAAGCGTTATTAAAGTTTGTCGCAAAGGAGAACAACATTGCACCTAAAATTATTGCAACTTCCAATGACTTAGAAAAAATCGCAAATGGATGTATAAAGAAAAATATTCCCGCTATGAATGGTTGGCGCTATGAAATATTTGGGCAAAAGGCCGAGCAACTTCTAAAAGGCCAAATAGGATTTTATTTTGACAATGGAAAAATAAGCATCAAACAGTTCTAACTTATAAAAAAGTTTTAATCATTTGCATGCTAAAATTGTCGCAACAAAAATCTTCAAAAAGAGATTATTTGCCTCATTGAGTATAAAAGCGAATAGAAAATCAAAAAAGAAAAATTCTGTAACTCCATCTTGTTAAGTCAATTTTATTGAAAAAAATGTAGGAAAACTCTGGAAATATTTTAAAAATTTTCATTCTGAAAACATCTGCTATATTGTCTATATTTCCTAGATTAATTGGTATGTGTTTTATTGCAAAGACAAATATGCTAAAAAAACATACTACAATTTTAAAACTTAAATTTGATCAATGCTGATTAAAATGAAGACTTAATCTTAGCAGTGCCAATCAAATACGAAACTTCTATATCAAGAGAAATTTAATAACAGAAAACTTAAAATTTAAAAATATAATAGAAAAAATTTTTCTATTAATAATAGTGATTTTATTTGCAAAAATGACAGCTTAGGCGAAAAGAAAAATACGAAAGCATTATAAAAGTATAGTGTCTCACATCACCAAATTATGAAAATGAATGGTGTATCGAAAATGCAATCCAACCATCAAAAGATGAATCTGCACAATAACAAAATCACGCAATAATAGAACAATGAATTCCCTTAATTTAATAGAAAAAATCAGAAAATTTCAAAAGAAAGAGGTTGTTTTATTATTTTTGATAATTTCTTCAACCGATTGAGAGGGCGCTCTCCTAATAAACCAGCGTAACGCTCCGGAATGTACAAGACCACATGATTTGTTTTTTTATGCCAGGATAAATGGGGTAAAATGCCAGCAGTAGAAGCGCTAAAAAGATAAGCAATATGCATAGTTTCACCAAGAATGCGTGCTTTCTCAATTATATTTTTGGTTGCTAATTGAAAAATAGGAAGAGATTCATTATCAATCAGTAAACCTGTATTGCGAAAAAAAACAGCAAGTGCAGCATAAATACGCCCTTCGTGAGAAATTCCAGGATAAGATCCCAGCGCTATTTGATTGGCCGCTTCATTACCTCTATAATCTGGATGTATGCGCCAACCAATATCCGCAAGAAGACAGGCAGCCTTGCGATAACGGCATTCATCTTCAGTTTCTGAAATTCCAAAAACTTCAAAGGCATTGGTCGTAAAATCAATGAGCTCTTCTGCTTGTTTTGGTGAACGTGCCTGTAAAATAGCCACTTCCGTGCATGCAGTAATTAAAGGGTCTGAAACACGAACCGCTTGCGGTAATCGTGAATAAAGAAAGCCTTCACGAATACCAGCTCCAGAAAAAATTATTTTTTCAAAACCCATACACCGAATAAGTCCAATAAGAATGATCGCCCCATAAGACAAAAGTTGACGACGATTTTTTGAAACAGTTATAATTCCTCCTATATTATCAATACAACCACTTACAATAAAACGCAAAAAATCTTCCATTTCAACCGCATCAACTTCATAGCCATGCATAACAGGTAGCCTATAATGTTTGGTGGCCATATGAAGTTTTGCCAAATTACGCCATGTTCCTCCTACTGCATAAAAACAACGTGTCATGCTTTTACGAACAACAGTAGATTTATCAAACTGCTCATGAACAATTCTGGCAGCAACAGTAATATCATTATTGGACATGTACTGTAGGCATAAACTACCTAATGGTAGAGTTACTCCCTCACCCACATCAGAATTATCAATATCAATAAGTTCGAGACTTCCTCCACCAAGATCTCCAGAAATACCCTTTGGTTTATAAAAAGTAGAAATAACCCCATATGCTGAATAAACAGCCTCTTCACTTCCTGAAAGAAGATATATTTTATTTTGCAAAATATTCTCAGCATTCTGAATAAATTCTGATCCATTTTTCGCTTCTCGTGCTGCTGCTGTTGCTAGTGTGTAGATCTCCTCTACTCCAATCTGTCGACAAAGCGCATGAAAACGTTTCAGTGTTTGCAACGCCATATTCATTGATTTTTCTTCTAAAAATCCAGTTTTTGCAACACCTCGACCCAAACCACAGAGAACTTTTTCATTAAATAAAACTGTTGGAGAACGAACAAGGCCTTCATAAATAACAAGCCGAACAGAATTTGAGCCGATATCAATAACAGCAATAGGCTTACACCCTTTTAGCCGACCCTGAGCATTTATATATGTCATCGGATTTCAATCTTTATGCACTTCGGCTTTCTGCTGATATAACGCCACCAAATGCGAAGCAGAAAACTCAAAAGATTTTTTCCACCCCGCAGAACCTGTATTGACCATAAAATACTCTTGCGCATTAAACGGACTCTCACCTTTTTGCGGTATTATACGTCTTGATTTCCCATTATTGAGTATATCAAAGCTTTGTTGATTATCAATAATATTAGCTAACATAATTTGTAAAAGAATCTGTTTACAAACGGTTTTATTAAAAACTGGGACCAATATTTCAATACGGTAATCCAGATTACGAGGCATCATATCAGCAGACCCTAAATAAACAAGTGCATTCTCATTCGGCAAGTATTCACCATTTCCAAAACAAAAAACGCGACTATGTTCAAGAAAACGCCCTACAATTGACTTTACACGAATATTATCTGAAATTCCCGGAATACCAGGACGCAAACAACATATGCCACGCACTACCAAATCGATCTGTACACCTGCTTGACTAGCACGATATAAAGCATCAATAATTTCAGGATCAACCAATGCATTGACTTTCATCCAAATAGCAGCAAACCGTCCCTGTTGCGCATTAGTAATTTCTTCTTCAATATGCTTAAGAATACGACTGCGTAATGTTAAGGGCGAAAAAGCAATCTTCATTGCTTCATTTGGGCGTTTATATTGAGCAATATAATTGAACAATAATGCAACATCACGAGCAATATCATCATCAGTAGTAAAAAAAGAAAGATCAGTATAAACCTTGGCATTAATGGGATGATAATTCCCCGTCCCAAGATGAACGTAAGAGCAAAGACGTTCCTTTTCACGCCTTACAATAAGTGACATCTTAGCATGTGTTTTTAATGCAATAAAACCAAAAAAAACGTGTACACCTGCACGTTCAAGATCACGTGCCCAACGAATATTTGCTTCCTCATCAAAACGTGCTTTAAGTTCTATCAAAGCCGTTACCGTTTTCCCCTGTTGAGCAGCTTTAATCAAAGCACTGACAATTGGACTATCATTCGATGTACGATAAAGAGTTTGTTTGATTTCCACAACATCCGGATCGCTAGCAGCTTGATATAAAAATCGTACTACAACATCAAATGATTCATAAGGATGATGAATCACGATATCATTTTTACGAATAGCCGCAAAGCAATCACCCTTATGCTCACGAATACATTCAGGAAAACGAGGATTATAAGGAATAAATTTTAGGTCATTACGTGGAATAGAAATAATCTCCGATACCATATTAAGCGCCAAAAACCCATCAAGAACGCTGATACAATTATCAGGAACAGAAAGGCCTTTCATTATAAATTGGCGTAAATTTTCCGGCATTTTTGCATCAAATTCAATTCGAATAACTTGCCCGCGACGGCGCCTTTTAAGAGCAGTTTCAAAAAAATGGACAAGATCTTCAGCCTCTTCTTCTACTTCAATATCACTATCACGAATTATCCTAAATATACCAATTCCATCGACCTTAAAACCAGGAAATATATAATTCATGAAAAGGCTAATAACGTCTTCAGATGCAATAAAACGAAAATTATTACCTTCTCTAGGAAGAAGAATAAAACGCCTTAATGCCATTGGAATAGGTAATAACACTATGCTAAAACATTGAGTAGCACACTGGAACAATTGGAGAGCAAATGAAAGGCCTAAATTAGGTATAAACGGAAAAGAATGAGCAAAATCAACAGACAAAGGTTTTAAAACGGGAAGAATCGTATCAAGAAAATATTTTTCGAGCCATGACTTTTCAATTTCTGAAAGCCCATCAGAACAAATAATCTCAATATCATTCTGTTTTAATTGGTAACGTAAAACACTCAATTCTCGTAATTGATTAGCCTGCAAATATGAAATCTCATCTAACACAAAATCAAGTTGCTCCTGCGGTGTACTCCCATCTGCACTACACGTTGTAACCCCAGCACGAATTTGAGCAGCAAGGCCAGCAACACGAACCATAAGAAATTCATCAAGATTAGCTGCTGAAATAGAAAGAAATTGTAACCGTTCTAATAAGGGATGCCTTGGATTAGTAGCTTCCATCAATACACGAGTATTAAATTGTAACCATGAAAATTCTCTATTAATAAATCGCTTCGGATTTTTCATTGTTATATCTGATATAGAAATCTGATTTTCTATCCTTTGTTCCATATACTCTAGTTAAACTTCCTTTATACTTTTTAAGATCCTTATGGATAAATATCTTATAAAACACTTTACGATATATTACCGCTTAATAAACTATTTTTCTCATGTTATTTACATTGAATATTTCAAAACAATTAAAATTACTACTATGCGCAAAACGCTAAAAAACAGAATGGCTAGCCCATTAACATAAAAGATAGTTAGTTTGTCTTAAAAAGCTCCTTGCATTATCATAAGCTTTATTACAAACTAATGCATAAGAAATAAAGAAACCCTACCATATCTGATTAGACAATTTATCCGGAGCTTAACACAATGGCTGATCACAATATCCCCCATTTCCAAAATGACCTTGGATATAAAATAATCGAAATTGGTGTAAAAGAATTCATGTGTATAGGTGCTACACAACCATTCGATCACCCCCATATTTTTATTGACATGGGATCCGCTGACGAAAAAATTTGCCCTTATTGTTCAACACTTTACCGCTATATCTCCTCCCTATCGTACAATCAAACAAACCCACCAGGATGTTTATATCATTCAAACAACTTATTATAATGCGTTTTCTGCTTTTTCAATATGAAGGAACTCATGAACCAATCGCCAATTATTGTTGGAGGTGGGATTGCAGGTTTAAGTACTGCTTTGGCTCTCGCCCATAAAGGAATAGCAAGTACTATTATTGAAAAGTGTAAACAGCTTGATGTTGTAGGCGCTGGTATTCAGCTTACTCCAAATGCAACTTGTATTCTTGCTCGTTGGGGAATTCTTAATAAACTTACCGAAATAGGAACAACACCACGTTTTCTTGAATTAAGAGATGGGGTATCTTTAAAAACGCGACTCCATGTTGATCTTATTAATTTATCGGAAAAAAACTGGAAATTCCCTTATATTACGATTCATCGTGCCGCCTTACAAAAAGTTTTATACAACGCTGTTATTGAAAATCCTTTTATCAAATATAAATCAGGTGAATTTGTATCGTCTACCCAAATGGCATCTCGCAGCATTTATATAAAAACAATAAAAACAGATGCATCAAATAAAATACAACAACATCAGTTTTATTCAACCCCGCTTCTTATCGGATGTGATGGAGTTTGGTCTACATTACGGCAATCAGCTCCTTTTCATGAAAGAGCAGATTTTAGTGGTTTTATTGCTTGGCGTGCAACAATAAAATTTGAAAATTTTCCTAAAGGTTTTTGTTGCTTATTACAAAATGGAAAGACAATCACAGCATGGATGGGGCCTCAAAATCATCTTGTTGTCTATCCTATTCAATCATCAGCAAAAGTATTTAATTTTGTAGCCATCACTCGCAAAGAAAAAGCACAAGAAGCGTGGAGACACAAAGGAAATAAAGAAAATTTAAAATCTCTTTTTAAAGATTGGAACACGCAAATTCTCAAAATTTTTGACTATATCGATGAGTGGAACTATTGGCCACTCTTTTATATGAAACAGAATCGTTTTTTAGGCTTAGAAAGACAAGTATTTGTTGGTGATAGTGCACACGCCTCCCTCCCTTTTGCAGCACAAGGTGCTGCTATGGCAATAGAAGATGCCGCCACATTGGCAGAAACGCTCTCTCGTCAAGACTTTTCATTAACAAAAGCTCTTTCGCTTTATGAAAAAATACGCACTCCCCGAATTAGAGCAGTAAAAAAACGTGGAGATTTTAATAGAATAGTTTATCATGCAACTGGTCCTATAGCAACTGCACGGAATCTCATCATGAAAACTCGTACACCAGAGAATATCATATCCAGCCTTAATTGGCTTTATATATATGATGCTATGAACCTCATAAAAAATATACGATAAAAGCTTATTAAATTTTCCTCAATGACTTTGGATACGTAATAGATGTTTTATTGAATTTATAACGTTACGAATCTGGCATAATTTAATATAACTAAAAGCAAGAACTCTCAAAATTTACAATCCAACCCAAAGCAAAATCTTACTATCAATAAAGTAAAAACATGACAGGCCGTCGCTTTACAATTCTTAATTTAAGTCAATTCCACATCGATAACTCCCTGAATTGATTTCATAGCACTCGCTACACGTGAATTAACTTTATATCGCTTTGGAAGCGCAATTTCTACCTCTCGTAAATTATCCTCTTGAATAAGAATAAGTCCTACTTCCCCATTCCCATTCGGAACTAAATTTTCCTCAATTTGCGGAAGCATATCAACTGTCTTTATAAATAAGCGCATCATTTTATGATTCTGTAACGCCTCTTTTTCCAAAGATTGAAGCGTTTCAAGTCGTAAACTAATCCCCTCAGAGCGATTTTCAGCATTAACTGTAATGATAAAAGACTTTCCAAGTTCTAGCTTCTCTTCATAATTCGAAAGCGCCTCAGAAAAGAGAACTGTCTCATATTGCCCACTTGTATCAGAAAAATGAATAATCCCCATTTTTTTACCAGATTTTGTTTTGCGTACTTGTTTTGCCACAACAGTTCCAGCAAGCCTAGCAGCAGTTGCTCCTCCTTTAACGGCATAGGCAAAATTAACCCAAGTTTGTACACGTTTTTTAGCAAGAATAGCTTGATACTCATCTAAAGGATGCGCAGAAAAGTAAAAACCTATTGCTTGAAATTCTCGATAAAGTTTTTCATCAGGTAACCAAGACGAAGTTTGCGATAAAATCAAAGGTTCTTTTACTCCCCCAGTCATCGAAAATATATCAATCTGTCCACTAGAATTGTTTTCGAGAATACGAAGGGCACGCGCATGAAGAGTTCCAAGATTCGCCAATAAAACCTCACGTGCAATATTAAAACAATCAAAGGCCCCAGCACAAATCAAACTTTCCATCGCACGCTTATTAACAATACGGGGATCAATACGCGCGCAAAAATCTTCAATATCCTTAAAAAGTTTATTTCCACGACAAGCAACAATATGATCAACAACCGCTTCCCCTACACCTTTAATGGCAGCAAGAGAATAATAAATACAGTTATCACCAACCTCAAAAACACGATGTGATGTCTGCACACAAGGAGCAATAACTTTAATACTTAACCTTAATGCTTCACGCCGAAAATCGTTTAACTTATCCGTATTTGTCATATCATACGTCATTGAAGCGGCTAGAAATTCAACTGGATGATGTGCTTTCATATAAGCTGTTTGGTAAGAAACAATTGCATAAGCAGCAGCGTGTGATTTATTAAAGCCATAATCTGCAAATTTTGCTAAAAGATCAAAAATAATATCAGCTTGATCTTTATCAACACCGCCAGCAACGGCTCCATTCACAAAACGCGTACGCTGTTCTTGCATTTCTTTGTGAATCTTTTTCCCCATAGCACGACGTAATAAATCTGCTTCCCCAAGCGAATAACCAGCAAGCACCTGAGCAATCTGCATCACTTGCTCCTGATAAACAATAACACCTTGTGTTTCTTTAATCAGATGATCTATTTTAGGATGAATAGAGGCAATTTCCTCTTCCCCGTGTTTTCGTGCGTTATAGGTTGGAATATTTTCCATTGGTCCAGGGCGATAAAGTGCAACAAGAGCAATAATATCTTCAATACGATCAGGCCTCATTCCAATCAATGCCTTACGCATGCCAGAACTTTCAACTTGAAACACACCAACCGTTTCACCACGTGCCATCATAGCATAGGTCGCTTCATCATTTAGAGGAATATTCGATAAATCTATTTTGATCCCCTTTCGTGCAACGAAATCTACGGCCATTTTTAAAACAGTAAGCGTTTTTAACCCAAGAAAATCAAATTTTACTAGCCCAGCCTGTTCAACATATTTCATGTTAAATTGTGTAACAGGCATATCGGAACGAGGATCACGATACATCGGAACGAGTTCTGAAAGCGGCCGATCACCGATAACAATCCCTGCTGCATGGGTTGATGCATGACGATACAGCCCTTCCAACTGCAGTGCTATATCTAATGTGCGTCCAACGACAGGATCTTTTTTCTTTTCTTCTTCAAATTTAGGTTCTTCTTTGATAGCATCAGCCAGTTCAACCTGACTCCCAGGTGTAGCAGGAACTAATTTTGTAAGATAATCCACCTGCCGATAAGGCACTTCTAAAACACGCCCAACATCACGTAACACCGCACGTGCTTGTAATTTACCAAACGTAATAATTTGAGCTACTTGATCACGGCCATATTTTTTCTGAACATAATGAATAACTTCTTCACGTCGCTCTTGACAAAAATCAATATCAAAATCCGGCATAGAAACACGATCTGGATTAAGAAAACGTTCAAAGAGAAGAGAAAAACGCAATGGATCAACATCGGTAATAGTCAATGCATAAGCAACGAGCGAACCAGCCCCAGAACCACGCCCTGGTCCAACAGGAATATCATTAGATTTCGCCCATTTTATAAAATCTGAAACGATAAGAAAATAGCCAGAAAATTGCATGCGCGTAATAACGGAAATCTCATAATCAAGCCGTTGTTCATAATCTGCAACTGTATATCCTTCAGCCACTCCAATTGTTTCAAGCCGCATTTTTAAACCAGCTTTAGCTTGATTTAATAATTCACTATCTTCTACTTCTAGAGTAAAGTTTGAAGCAACAGATTGCTCTATAAAACGAGGCAAAATTGGTTTTCGAATCGGTGTAGCAGCGTGACAACGCAATGCAATTTCAACACTGTTTTCCAGAGCTTCTGGAAGATCAGAAAATAGTGCAACCATTTCATCTTGTGACTTCAAATAATGATCTGGTGTCACACGTTTACGCTCTGGATTAGAAACAATTTGTCCTTCCGCAACCGCCATCAATGCATCATGAGCTTCATACCCTTCCCTATTTAGAAAAAAAGCTTCATTGGTTGCAACCAGAGGTATTTCATGTGCATACGCCAACTCAATAAGCGCAGCTTCTACTTTCTGATCAAAAGAACCATGCCGTTGTAATTCCACATATAGACGATCACCAAAAATTTTTTTTAAATAAATTAAACGTTCAACAGAACGTTTTTTTTTTCCTTCTGCCAAAGAAAAATTAATAGGACCTCCCTTACCGCCCGTTAAAGCGATTATTCCTTCACTGTGTGACAACAACCAATCGACTTTGATATGGGGAGGATCAGTATCACACTTATCAAGATAAGCACGACTCACAAGACGAACCAAATGAGCATAACCGATCTCGCTAGCAGCTAACAAAACAAGAGAGCAGAAATCAGAAGAGTAGCGCCACTTAGCAAAATGCGGATTATCATTTTCATCACCAAAATCAACCGTGAGCTGACAACCAATAATAGGCTGTATCCCATGAGAAAAACAATATTGCGAAAATTCTAAAGCACCAAATAAATTATTTGTATCCGTAATAGCAATCGCTGGAGTACGATCTGAAACCGCATATTGAATAATTTGCGGGATTTTCAAAGCCCCTTCTAAAAGTGAGTAAGCAGAGTGTACCCTCAGGTGAATAAAGCGAGGAAGAGAATTTTTCTCATCTCGTATTTTATTTTTATCTTCTGCCACTCTTACAATTTCCTACTACAAAATAAATATAAAATCGCAACCTTTATCCGTCTTCTAATACTCACTTATCTCACTCTTAGATCTATAAATTTACCATCTCAGCATATTAACAAGACATTTCGATTTTATTGCTATTTATAAAAGACTTTCATCAAGAAAATATCTCTATTCACAGCAAATAGACACACAAAAACAAAAAGGAGAAAATCATATTGCTAGTATTACCACTCTTTCTTACACTATTTTTTTATGCATTCTTCAAATATTGACCTTTCTACTTAAAACTCAACATTAAATAAAACAGCTTCCTTTTATATGATTTATCCCCCAAAAGCTTTTTGAAAGCACTAGAAAAAACAATAAGATCAGGCTAAATTTCCTTATGCTTTTAAACCTTATTCATCCTCTTTTTGCCTCTGTTCGCACTCTCCAAGGAATAAGCCCCCCAATATGTGCCTTACTAGCCAAAGTCTTAAACATTAATCCCACGCAACGTGAACCAACTCTTATCGACCTTCTTCAATTAATGCCCCATTCCGTGATAGATCGTAGAATATGTCCAAGCATTGCTTTTGCTCAAGAAGGTATCACTAATACTCTTGAAATTATCATCGATCAGCACCAGCCACCGCCAATTGGTCGGAGTCGATCACCTTATCGAGTTATTGCTCATGATCAAACAGGAAAAATAAATTTAGTCTTTTTCCATGCTCATTGTTCTTGGCTAAAAAAACAACTACCAGAAGGAAGAAAAGTTGTTGTATCAGGAAAAGTTGAGCGATTTAATGGACAACTTTCAATGGTACATCCTGATCATATCGTATCAATAGAGCAATCAAAACAGATACCCCTAATCGAACCTGTCTATCCCTCTACTGCTGGACTATCAGCAAAAATGCTAAGATGTGCAATACAAAACGCCCTTGAATATATTCCTCTCTTGCCAGAATGGATTGAGGAAAATGTTAAAAAACAGCAAAACTTTCCTTCTTTTTCTACTGCTTTGCGCCGCATCCATACACCCATAAATCCCAATGATCTAAACTTAAAGAGTGCTGCACGCAAACGTCTTGCCTATGATGAATTGCTCGCTTGTCAATTAGCTCTTGGTCTGGTGCGTTTGAAAACCAAATCTCTTTCTGGAACCTCTCGCCCGACAACAGGAACGTATACTAAAAAATTACTAAAAGCTTTACCTTTTCAACTTACAAGTGGACAAACAAAAGCAATACAAGATATTGCCAATGATCTCGCTTCACCTGAACCCATGTTAAGGCTGCTTCAAGGTGATGTAGGAGCAGGAAAAACCATTGTTGCACTTATGGCAATGATGCAGATTGCTGAAAATTCAGGACAATCCGCTTTAATGGCGCCAACGGAAGTTCTTGCCCGACAACATTTTGCAACAATTGCACCTCTTGCTGAAAAGATCGGATTACAAACAGCTCTTTTAACGGGACGAGAAAAAGGAAAATTACGTACAAATATCTTGAATGATATTTCATCAGGACAAGTTACTATTATCATCGGAACTCACGCTCTCATACAAGAGAATGTAGCTTATAATAATCTTGCTTTAGCCATTATCGATGAACAACATCGTTTTGGTGTGCACCAGCGTCTTGCTCTTACAACAAAAGGTCATAAACCTGATATGCTGGTAATGACTGCCACTCCGATTCCACGCACATTAGTCTTAACAGCTTTTGGTGACATGGATGTTTCCCAAATTACTGAAAAACCAATTGGACGACAACCTATTACAACAGCAACACTTCCTTTGAAACGAATGAATGAACTTATAGAACGAATTGCGATTGCTTTAAAAAAAGGAGAAAAACTCTATTGGATTTGCCCTTTAGTGGAAGAATCGACAGCTCTTGAACTCACTTCAATTGAAAATCGCTTTGCTATTCTCCATGAAAGATTTGGAACGCATGTTGGCATGATACACGGAAAAATGTCTACAGCTGAAAAAGAAGCAGCCATGGCATCTTTTAAATGTGGGAATATAAGTATTTTAGTTGCAACCACAGTTATCGAAGTCGGAGTAGATGTTCCAGATGCTTCGATCATTGTCATCGAACATGCGGAACATTTTGGTCTTTCACAACTGCACCAATTGCGTGGACGCGTTGGGCGGGGAAATAAGAAATCCTCCTGTATTTTACTATATAAAGATCCATTGACACATATGGCAGAAAAACGTCTTAATATTATACGCAGTACAGAAGACGGCTTTAAAATTGCTGAAGAAGACTGGCGTTTACGAGGAGAAGGAGAGCTTTTAGGAACGAGACAATCTGGTATGCCTGAGTTCCACATAGCAAACCTTGCAGTCCATAGTGATCTTTTATCTATGGCAAGGAGAGATGCACGTTTATTTTTGCAACGAGATGCTGATTTTTCTTCAGAACAAGGACAAGCTTTACGCTTACTACTTGTTCTTTTCGGACGCGAAGAGGCTACTCGCCTATTACGAGCGGGCTAAAATGGTAAAAAAGTAAAAGCGCCACCTATCTGTTTCAAATGCTTTTTTTATAGTTTACATTCTCGGCATCACCGGACTAATGGAAAATCCTTTTGCACATCCATTCTTATACCCATAAAGTAACACAAACCAATATCATTATTATATTGCCTTATCCACAAATGTTAAGCTGCTTTTGCATTAAAACAGTTCATCATATACAAGAGCACTTTCTCATTTTCTCCTTCTGTTTCAGAATCAGAGAAACATTCGTTTTCCTTGTCAAAAACGAGAACGAATGTGTGGATAGAAAACCGTTTTAAGAATGGCAAAAACGTTCTTATGAACCTATTCAACATGAAAAATAATAAGCTATTACTACAAATTAATTTTTTGTACACTTAATATTTTTCAAAACCTCTAAAGATACAAAATTCACTTTTATTCAACAGTAACTGATTTTGCTAAATTACGGGGTTGATCAACATCTGTTCCTAATAAAACAGCTGTATAATAAGCAATTAACTGAATAGGCAAAGCATAAATAATAGGCGCAACAAATTCTGGAATATCGGGCAAAACAATAGTTGATAAAGTATCAAGACAAGTAACTTTTTCACCTCTTTTATCTGTTATCAAAATAACACGACCATTTCGTGCTGCCACTTCTTGCATGTTAGAAAAAGTCTTTTCAAACCACCTATCATAAGGTGCTACAACAATAACTGGGATTGTCTCATCCACCAGCGCAATTGGCCCATGTTTCAATTCTCCTGCCGCATAACCTTCAGCATGAATATAAGAAAGCTCCTTCAGTTTAAGCGCACCCTCTAGAGCAATCGGATAAGAAGTCCCACGTCCAAGATAAAGAACACCTTTTGCGTTCATTAAATAACGAGAAATACACTCAATTTTCCTCTCTAGCTTTAGAACCTCGCTTAAAATCCTTGGAATTTCTGCCAATTGCCTAATAAACTGATTCTCTTCTTTCTCTGAAAGAATCCCACGTTGCTTAGCAGCATCAAGAGCCATTGCAGCAAGTGTTGCTAATTGACAAGTGAAGGCTTTTGTTGAAGCAACACCAATTTCTGGACCAGCAAGTGTTGGTAGAATAAAATCAGCTTCTCTGGCCATTGACGATTGTTCAACATTCACAATTGTTGCTGTTTTCACACCATGCTCGCGACAATAACGTAAAGATGCTAACGTATCAGCTGTTTCACCAGATTGAGAGACGAACACCGGCAACATATCAGTAGTTATTGGTGGTTCACGATAACGAAATTCTGAAGCTACATCATTATCAACACTTAAATCAGCCAAACTCTCAAACCAATAACGCGCTACTAAGGTTGAATAATAAGCGGTTCCACAACTCGCAAAAAGTACGCGGTTGATATTTTTCCAATCAATGAAATTTTCAAGTGGGCGAAGCTTATAATTTCCAAGATCAAAGTAATGCGCCAAATTATGAGAGATAACTTCAGGTTGTTCAAATATTTCTTTATGCATAAAATGGCGATGATTACCTTTAGATACCAATAAAGTCCCATCAAATAATGTTACAATAGAGCGTTTTACCAATTGGTTATTTGCATCGTAAATTGTTACGCCCTCCCGTGTGAGAACAGCCCAATCCCCATCTTCCATATAGCTAATACGATCTACAAATGGTGCCAAAGCAATTGCATCTGATCCAATATAAAATTCATCTTTTCCGTAACCAATTGCTAATGGTGGCCCAGAGCGAGCAGCAATCATAAGATTATCTTCGCCTTGAAAAATAAGAGCAATAGCAAAAGCTCCTCTCAATCTTTTCCAACTCGTGCTTATTGCTTCTTGCGGAGAAAGACCACTTTTTAACGCGCGTGTAATTAAATGCGCAATAACTTCTGTATCCGTCTCTGTTTCAAAGCTATAACCATCCTCAATAAGTTCCTTTTGCAATTCTAAAAAATTTTCAATAATACCATTATGAACAATCGCAAGCCGTTCAGTTAAATGAGGATGAGCATTCCTCTCCACAGCAACACCATGAGTAGCCCATCGCGTATGACCAATTCCTAAACTTCCTTCCAAAGGTGTTTTTTTTAATTTTTCTTCTAAATTAATGAGCTTCCCCTCAGCGCGCATTCGATAAAGCCGCCCATTATGCACAGTTGCTACACCAGATGAATCATATCCTCTGTATTCAAGACGCTTTAAACCATCAACCAAAGAGGATGTGACGCACTTATTTCCAAGGATTCCGATAATTCCGCACATGTAAAAGTTCCAACTCACATCCAAGATTTAATAATTTATATAAAAATTCAGCTACTTTTATTAAAAACCTTAAGTAACCAGATAAGAAAATGTAATATGATAATGCTTAAGAACAAGCCTCTTATACAATTATTAAACTATATATAAAATAAAGAAAAAGACAAAAGACGATTACTTTTTCTGCTTATTTTCCAATAAACGTGCACGCAACTTTGTTGCATAATTCTCTTTTATCACTTGTCGCGTACGTCCCAAAGCCATACTATTCACAGGAACATTTTCAGTAATAACACTTCCTGAAGCAATATAAGAACCGTTTCCTATAATCAATGGCGAAACAAGTGCTGAATTAGATCCAATAAAAGCATTATCACCAATCGTAGTTTTATATTTATGAAATCCATCATAATTACAAGTAATAGTACCAGCTCCTATATTAGTATATGCACCAATTTCTGCATCACCAATATAGCTTAAATGATTAATTTTAGAAGATTCTCCTATCTTAGCCTTTTTAACCTCACAAAAATTTCCAATCTTTACAGATCGCGCTAACTCTGTTCCAGGACGCAAACGCGCATAAGGACCAATCTGTGCACCCATACCAACTACCGCACCTTCTAGGTAACTAAATGCATGAATAACTGCTCCAGATTGTACTTTGACTCCCAACCCAAAATAAACATTTGGTTCAATTACCACCCCTGGATCAATCTCTGTATCATAAGAAAAATAAACACTTTCTGGTTGAAGTATTGTAACACCAGATAACATTAAACTCCGTGCTTTACGCTTTTGCCACAAAGCATCAATCTCAGAAAGTTCAAAACAGTTGTTAATCCCTATAATATTTTCAAAAGGCACTTCAACGATACGAACATCTAATCCATCATGTGCTGCAATAGACACAATATCTGTTAGGT
Source organism: Bartonella alsatica (assembly GCF_013388295.1). Taxonomy (NCBI): domain Bacteria; kingdom Pseudomonadati; phylum Pseudomonadota; class Alphaproteobacteria; order Hyphomicrobiales; family Bartonellaceae; genus Bartonella; species Bartonella alsatica. Next base: position 174,629 of record NZ_CP058235.1, read on the forward strand.
AATATTCTTGCTTCGCATTGTTATTACCAATCTTCTCTAAAAGAGAAAGTGCATGCTTACCGTTAAGAGCAAGTATGCCACCATTACAAAAAGAAATTTTTTTTTCTTCATCACTAGCATCTTTTTCTTCCACAATCGAGATAAGTTTACCCTTTTCCTGAAGAAGACGCCCATAACCCGTTGGATTTGGAGCATGAAAACCAGCAACAACGACATCTGCTCCACTAGTAAGTTGTGCACGAATTTGTAACAACGAATCTCGCTCAATTAAAGGAGTGTCCCCAAAAATAATGAGCACATCATCAATATCTTCCTGCAAAGCTAAGCGAGCTGAAAGAGCAGCATGTGCAGTTCCCAAGCGCTCTTTTTGTTCAAAAATCACCGCATTTTTGGCAAATGATTGAATAGTTTCAGTAACATCTTTAGCACCCAATCCTACAACAACTGCTAATTGTGAAGCGCCTGCTAATTCTATTTGTTTTATAACGTGGCATATAAGAGGTAATCCAGCAATTTTATGCAGTACTTTAGGAAGGGATGACTTCATACGCGTTCCCTCACCTGCTGCAAGAACAATAAAAAGACAATTTCTAACCATAAAAATACATAAAACTAACGAAAAGAACCAAAAAAATTCACAATATCATACCAATGAATAGCTTCAACATTACTCAAAGAAGGATAATGTTCCAAAAGCCAAAAAGAAAAATCCTGCATAGAGCCTGTTAAAAACAAAATACCAGTAACAACTAAAAAAATACCAATAATTTTCTCAACTTTTCCTAAATGAATACGAAAAATTCCTAAGAATCTCATAAAACTGCTGGAAAATAAAGCTGCTAATATGAAAGGCACACCAAGGCCTAACGCATAAACCCCCAAAAGGAGTGCTCCTTCACCTACAGTTTCTTTTGTTCCGGCAAGAGTTATGACAGGCCCTAAAATTGGTCCAATACATGGTGTCCAACCAAATGCAAAAGCTAAACCAATAACATAAGCCCCTAAAGGACCAGCTGGTGTTTTGTGCGTTTGAAAACGTGCTTCACGAAATAAAAAAGCAATCTTGAAAAGGCCCAAAAAGTTCAAACCAAAAATGATAATGATAATCCCAGCAGCAAGTGCAAACCAATCACGATAATAACCGATAAACTTACCAACAGTGCTTGCACTGGCACCTAAAACAATAAAAACGGTTGTAAAACCGAGCACAAAAGCAACAACAGAAGAAAGCATTCCCCACCGTATAAATGCTCTTCCATTACGCTTTTCTGAACGAAAATCATCAATACCAATACCTGCCATAAAACACAAATAAGGAGGAACTAATGGCAAAACGCACGGTGATAAAAAAGATAATGCACCAGCAAAAAATACACCAATTGTTGAAATTTCTATCACAAAAACCCTCTACCCGTTTCTTATCACGCTTTATGCCATGAATCGCTTTAATCTATTCCCTCATCGATTCGTTGCATATTTTGTGCATTTGCTACCACACTTATATCTTCATCATGGCCAGAGACAACAGAAAAAACTTTCTGGTAAATTTTATATTTATTTTTAGCAATTGCAATATACTCACCCTCAGCTAATACGAGAGAAACATAAGCGCCAACTGTTTCGTAAACGATATCACCAGAATCATTAGTAATAGACCAACTTGTATCTGCAAGTGCTTCCCCACCTTCTTGCCGTACCAATTTTAAGACAATTTGAGCTGCCTGATGTTCAAGAGTTACTTCTGTAATTTTACCTGCATCTACTTGGATATCGGAACGAACAATAGCGTTAACAGACCCATAATGAGAAGCAAGATGATAGCGTCCAGTTTTCAAACGCACAATTGATTGAGGTTTAATATTTGATAAGATCACACCAGTGTCGTCATTTTCTTTTTCATCTTCATAAATAGTGAACCGCAATTCCTTTTCATTAATTATACCATTTAAGAGTGTAGCATTTAAAATAACACCACCAGCTTCAAGATTGAAATTCTTCACAAGACTTTGCCCACTTTCTAAACTTACATGGTGTACCGCACTCGCATGACCAAATGAAACATGAACAAGATAACTCCCTGGTTCTAAGTCAAAACGCGCACTACCACCTTCATAAGTTGCAATTAATGGTAATTTATTATCAATCCCCAAGATAGGTGCATAAATTCGCCATACGAGCCCCTTCACAATATCTTCACTATTGTTTTTTAATCGAGCATGTAAAATAAGTTTGGTGTGAGAAACTAAATTTTCTTTTTCACGATCTTGAGATTTTAAAATGAAATTCGTTGATTGTTTTTGTTGATAATTTTGGTTTCGGTCCTCTTCAGAAAAAACAGAATCACTCCAAACCAATAAGGTAAGCGCCCCACACAAACACAACAACCGACGCAATATTTTTGTAAGAATACCCATTTTTACATTGTTGACCAAAGTGATAATTTTTTCAAGAAACAATATTACTAAAGTCATCATTCTAAATTGAAAAACTAACACCACAACCACATGACGACACAGCATTGGGATTATGAATTTGAAAAGACTGCCCCATAAGGTCATCAACAAAATCGATTTCAGCCCCTTCCATGAAAGGAAGTGATAATGAATCAATAAAGACAATTGCTCCACCTTTTTTAAGAACGAGATCGTCTTCATGTTTTTCAGAAACCAAATTGTACTTATAAGAGAAACCGGAACACCCTCCGCCCTCAACGGAAATACGTAACCCTATTTTATCAGGTGAACTCAAAAGTATCTGTGCAATCCGCTTGGCAGCAATATCTGAAATAATCACACTCATTTTCATATATCCTTGCATTAAACTATCAAGAAAGAGTATCCCCAATGAAAGAAAATTTTATAAATAAAATGAACCTTAATTTTAAAATGAAAATGAACAGCTTGCAATGGATATAAGCAATATCAATTACCAATCCCGAGCGGTCTATAGTGCCAACCCACAAACAAGTCGTGGTAGACTATTCCATGAGATCATAAATACCATGCGATCACCTTTTCAACGAGATAGAGATCGCATTATTCATTCCAATGCATTTCGGCGCCTTAAACACAAAACGCAAGTGTTTATTGCTGATGAAAGCGATTATTATCGTACGCGGTTGACACATTCAATAGAGGTTTCTCAAATTGCACGAACATTAGCTCGTGCACTCAGCCTTGATGAAGATCTTGCTGAAGCTATTGCTCTCGTTCACGACTTTGGGCATACGCCTTTCGGCCACGCAGGAGAAGATGCTCTTAATGAAGCAATGGCACCTTATGGTGGCTTTAACCATAATGCACAAGCATTACGCATTGTTACAAAACTAGAACAGCGCTATGCAAATTTTGATGGACTTAACCTTACTTGGGAAACACTCGAAGGACTTGTGAAACATAACGGCCCCCTTTTAGGCCCTTATGCAAACAATAAAAATGTTCCTATCGACATTCTAGAATACAATGCAAAACAAAATCTAGAGCTCAACTGCTTTGCTGGATTAGAAGCACAATGTGCTGCTATTGCTGATGATATTGCTTACAATGCACATGATATCGATGATGGGTTGCGTTCGCAGTTTTTAACACTTGAACAGTTTGAACAGATTTCACTGACAGCAGCATTATTAAAAGATATAACAGATGAACATCCACAGCTCGATCAAACTCGACGCGGTTACACACTTGTACGAAGACAAATAACGACTATGGTTGAAGATGTTATCAAACAATCACAAAAAAATTTAGCACAAATCAAACCAACAAGCATAAATGATGTTCACCAAGCAAAACAAACTATTGTTACCTTTTCGCCCACAATGACCGTTTACGAAAAAGAATTAAAAGGATTTCTGTTTAAAAACCTTTATCACCATGATCAAGTTCTTAGTCGTCGCAATGCAGCAAAACGCATTGTACAAAAATTATTCGATTGTTATTATCAAAACCCAGATACAATGCCTGAAAGTTGGTATAGAAAAACAGTTCACTTAACAAATTATGAGTTAGCACGTCTCATTGCTGACTTTCTGTCAGGTATGACTGATCACTACGCTCTACGTGAATATCACCGTTTAGTTGACCACACAGATAATTTCATTTAATTGCTTTTGAATATCACGATGGAAGTTGAATATGAATGTCTTTAAAAACTTCGAAGAAAAAATTAAAAAATCAATAGAATTATCTAATATAAAAGGAAAAAATGGAGAAGATATAGATTTATCAAAAATCACCGTTGACCCGCCACGTGATTCTTCACATGGCCATTTATCAACAAACGCTGCTATGGTGCTTGCAAATTCTATTGGATTAAATCCTCGCACACTTGCAGAAAAGATCATAAATCTTCTTAAAAATGAACCCTCTATCGAAAATATTGATGTTGCTGGTCCTGGTTTTATCAATATAAAACTTACAAAATTATTTTGGCAAGATGTAATAAAATTTATACTTGAAACAGGTACATCTTACGGCCGTATTCCAATGGGACAAGGAAAACGGATCAATGTTGAGTATGTATCAGCAAATCCTACAGGACCAATGCATGTGGGGCATTGTCGAGGCGCTGTTGTTGGAGATGTTCTCTCCAATTTGCTGCAATTTGTTGGCTATGACATTACAAAAGAATATTACATCAATGATGCTGGTAAACAAATAGAAGTACTCGCCCACTCTGTCCTGTTGCGTTATCGCGAAGCTCTTGGACAAAAAATTAATGAAATTCCAGAAGGCCTCTATCCTGGTGAATATTTGATACCGTTAGGTCAAGCCCTTGCTCAAGAATTTGGTGACCAATTACTCACTATGGATAAAAATGAAGCTTTATCTATCGTGAAGGAACGTGCAATTCACGCAATGATGACAATGATTCGCAAAGATTTAGCTGCCCTTAATATCTATCATGATATCTTTTTCTCTGAACGGATGCTTTATGCAAATAATGCGCGCGCTATTCGTAGCACGATTAATGACCTCACTTTAAATGGTTATATCTACAAAGGCAAACTTCCACCACCAAAAGGGAAAAACAGAGAAGATTGGGAGCCAAGCGAGCAAACTTTATTTCGTTCAACAGATGTTGGAGATGACCAAGACCGTGTCTTAATTAAATCTGACGGTTCTTACACTTATTTTGCTGCTGATATTGCTTATTTTCATGATAAATTCAATCGTCATTTTGATGAAATGATTTATATTTTAGGGGCAGATCATGCTGGTTATGTAAAACGACTAGAAGCAATGGCAAAAGCAATTTCTGGTGATAAAGCCAAATTGAGCGTTTTCTTATGCCAATTAGTAAAACTCTTTCGCAACGGTCAACCTGTACGCATGTCAAAAAGAGCAGGATCATTTGTTACTTTGCGTGATGTTGTAGAAGAAGTTGGTCGTGATCCAGTGCGTTTTATGATGCTGTTTCGTAAGTGTGAAGCACCCCTCGATTTTGATTTTGCAAAAGTGACAGAGCAATCAAAAGATAACCCCATCTTTTACGTACAATATGCCAGTGCACGCTGTCACTCAGTCTTTCGTCAAGCACAAGAAACACTTCATATTAAAAATTTTTCAAATGATATAATAATTGCGCATCTTAACCGATTAACAAACGATAATGAAATATCCTTAATACGTAAAATTTCTGAATATCCACGTATCATTGAGCAATCCGTAATTCATAAAGAACCACATCGATTAGCGTTTTATCTCTATGACCTTGCTTCCAGCTTTCATGCCCATTGGAATAAAGGGAATGATAATCTCGATTTACGCTTTATTCAGCCTGATGATAAAGAACTATCACTTGCCAGATTGGGATTAATACAAGCTGTCATGAATATTCTATCATCAGGACTTACAATTGTAGGAATCGAAGCAGCAACAGAAATGCGTTGAAAAAGTTCTATAAATACATAAAATAGATACTTTATTGATAAACTTTTTCGTATATCTCTGTCGTAGGAGGGGGGAAATTTATAAATAAAAATAATAAATCAAAATTAACCATTTATTGCACACCGATGCAGATCATCATGTGAGAAAAGCTATGAGCGATAACGATCGCAAAAATCCGTACGAAATGAAGCAAGATCATAAACACCATGATCCTTTAGAAAGACTTACGCGAATTTTTAATCCGCACAAACAAAGGGAACATCAAAATGATCAATCGATATCTCCTGTCCCTAAAACTTCATCCTATGATGATGTTGATTTGTCCTTTCTAGAAGCAGAACTTAAAAGCAATTTAACAAATGATTTGCCTTTTGAAGATAAAAAGAAGCAATGGAATTTACATGCAACTTCCGAACAATCAACCTCAAATATTGCACCAACTTCTTCTTTGAACCATTTAGAAAAAAATAATTCTTTATCTAAAGATGCAAATTCTTCACCTATTAGTCATGATGAAGAACAAATTTTAGACGCGCTCTCTCCATTACCTATCCAAAAGAAACAATCACCTCAAAATATAACGACATTAATCAATACTGATTCTTTTTTTGAAAAAAGCGATTTCAGTGAACAATCAGATAATCTCTTCTTTGATGAAACTAATAAACACGCAAACAAAAAAGACAGAACAGAATCCATCAACCAAAGTCGCAGTTCTTTATTAACAACTTCGCTAGAAGAAGATATTGTAAATATACAGCAAAATCATGATGACAATCAAAACTTCAATGATACTTCCGTAAACCATCCCTATAAAGTCTTAGCTGATCAAGAAAATCAAGCTAAAGAGTATTATACTGATGTCTTTCTTCCCTCTACGGACATGTTTCCCTCTTCTTCTGATCTTATTCCAGAAAAAGAAGACATTGGAAGAAATGAAACAATAAGAGACTTACCATTACCTTCGGATTCAACACAAATAGGCAATCAGTCTGATTTAAAAGGCTTTCCGCAAGAACGCCATCCGATCGATTATCCTCAGTTTTATGAAGAAAAATCCTTACAACAAGAAACTTATACTGAAAAAACTCCGAAATATCGTGATGCTCAAGCCCAATACATTAACAACACTGAAAATATCTCTGAGCAAAATGATAAAAAAGAAGTGCCTCATATCCAAAATAATTTAAATAATATACGCTCTTCATCGGAAACCCTTACTACAAAACAAGCGAATAGTTTTTTTGCTCATAACTATCCGCGCAAGAACACTCCCCCTCCAAATGTCGATACTTATAAATTTGCAGAGGAAATCGTAGAAAAAACTGGTCCCATTATGGTTCCTGAAGTTCCATATGAAGCTCCAGAATATGATGTACCAACTGATGATTTGAAAGAAGAATTTGCTGATGTACTCAATGTCGGAAATGTTTCAGAAGAAAATTTTTTGCGGCAACAACAACAAAATGAAATCTTCAATGAAATCTTTCATCAAACTATGCAAACTCCAAAAGATGATGCATATACAAATTCTCAAGCTCAACAAGCCAACTATTTTTCCACTGATAATAGAGACTATTATTCTTCCTCTTTTACCGAGAATTCATTATATAAAGATGCAGATCAAATCTCCACTCATCCACCATCTACTCCTCCTTTAAAAAGTTTTATTGTTGGTAAAACTCTTGCAAAAAGCGCTATTTTTCTTACCTTAATAGCAATTGGTTTTGTTGGTTATTCTCATTTTTTTATGCAATCACAAAAAAATGAAAGTGCACCGATTATCTACGCTGACCATACGCCTTTCAAATTTAAACAAGAAACAGCTGAAACGAAGAATGATGTTGCACATAATTTAGATATTTATAAACAAAAAACCGAGCAAAATGAAAAACAAGAAAATACACAGCAATTTCTTATCGATAATTCTGAACAACCTGAAGACTTAGAAGAAGTAAACCAACGAGAAGCCACAAGTCTTTCATCCCCTTCCCTTGATGAATCGGATATTGAAGATGCCGTAACTGAAGCTATCAATCACACTATTCCAATGCGTGAAGTGCAAACTGTTATTGTAAACCAAGACGGCACAATTGTATTAACGCCAAAGCAACACACAGAAAGAAAAACAATTGATGAACAAAAAGAACGTATTGATCAGGCTGATGTAGATCAATTGCAAGATTTTTCCACTGTTTCTTCACACGAATTCGATATAAATAACAAAAAAACAGAAGATAATCTCACGAGTGATATTGATAAAATAATAGCAGAAAGTGCCTCTACTTCTAATATTGAAGAAAAAATTATACCAATTCCTTCGCATGCAGAAAGAAATTCAGAGAAGCAAATACATACTGCCTCTCGCGTAACACAACCAAGCCCAATAATCACACAAAATTCAGAAAGTTATTACGTACAACTTGCCTCCCAACCAACCCATGCACTGGCTAGGGATTCTTTGAAAAAAATGAAATTCAGGTTTGGATCTCTTATTGGCGTTCGTCCTTTAAATATTCAGTCTGCTCTCATACCAGGAAAAGGAACCTATTATCGTGTTCGTATTCAAACAGAAAATCGGAATGATGCCATAACCCTCTGTGAAAGCATTAAAAATTCTGGAGGAGATTGCTTCATCACGCGCTAACAAATAATGCAGAGGCTTTAATAACCGCTGCATTATTGATTTTGGTAGTAATTTATTGATTAATTTCAGAGTGCAAATTCATACTATTAAATTTTTCTTCTCTATACATTTGAAATGATTTTACTTCTTAATCCGTGTCGAATTGTTTTCCTCTGAGGGATTTTGTTCATGAAATAAAGGTAATCTCTGGCTTTTATAGGTATAAGGTACAGCAGATGTTGGATTTAAATTTTTTTTCGTACTTGTTATCGTTTGGCTTGATTCTGTCGTATTATAGTGAGATATACGTTCAGGAGATTTTTCAAAAAAAGATCCTAAAAAGCCGAAAATGAACCAGATAATAAAAAGCGCAAGAAAAATGGCAAGGATACCTTTACCAATCGAATTACGCTGTTCACGTTCTTTCTTTTCTGCAGCCATACGTTCTTCGTATGTGGAGTAATTTCTATCAATCATAGTAAATTCCTTTTCTCAACTCCCCTATCTTTAAGTAGTAATAGGATATGCATATACAAATTTATTCAAATACTTATTTGAGAAACAATAAATATGTAGAAAGGTTCCTGATTATTTGATAAAATCTAGAAGGAGGAGCATGAAAAAACCAATAAAATATCCTTAATAGTCTTTTCTTTCAATTCTACAATAAGCCATTGACACAAATAATTTGCTAATAATAAAGTCCTAAGGAAAGCACTTCATTATTTTTTATAATAAAAAACACCTAGAAATAAAGCGTATCCCAAAAGGTTTTACTTATGAAAACTCCTACATCATCGATTCCGTTTAAAATAGAAAAACACCCATCACCTCTTTCAGACAAGAATCGTGAAGCAATTCTTAAAAGTCCTGGTTTTGGGCAATTTTTTACAGATCACATGTGTACCATCCAGTGGACTGAAGCCAAAGGTTGGCATAATGCTGTTATCTCTCAATACAAACCTTTACAGATTAATCCAGCAAGTACTGTTTTGCATTATGGGCAAGAAATTTTTGAAGGTTTAAAAGCCTATCGCGCAAAAGATGGACGTATTTTGTTATTCCGCCCTGATGCCAATGCGCAACGTTTTATAGAGTCAGCAAAACGTTTAGCTATGCCAGAATTGCCCAAAGATATCTTTTTAGATGCAATTAGTAAATTAGTAAAAATTGATCAAAAATGGGTTTCTGATCTTCCAAATGCTAGTCTTTACATACGCCCATTCATGTTTGGCAATGAAAACTTTTTAAAAGTTCGCCCTTCTCAAGAATATCTTTTTTGTATCATAGCATCTCCAGTAGAATCATATTTTAAAGGGTCAGAAAAGTCTGTTAGTGTATGGATCGAAACAGCTTACAGTCGAGCCGGTCCAGGTGGCACAGGTGCTGCCAAATGTGGTGGAAACTATGCAGCGGGCTTACTTGCACAAAACAGTGCGACACAAAATGATTGTAGCCAAGTGCTTTTCCTTGATATGGTCGAACATAAGTGGATCGAAGAACTTGGCGGCATGAATGTTTGCTTTATTATGGCAAATAATACACTTGTAACACCTGCACTTAATGGCACTATCCTTCCAGGAATAACACGTCATTCAATTTTACAGTTGGCTCAACAAATGGGGTTAACAATAGAAGAGCGTCCTTATTCTTTTGAATCACTCAAAGAGGATGCCCGAAGTGGTCATCTTAAAGAAGTCTTTGCTTGTGGCACAGCAGCTGTTATCACATCAATCGGCCGTTTCAAATACAAAGGTGGTGAGCTCGTTATTGGAGATGAAATGATTGGTGAAACCACGAAACAACTTCGCACACAACTGATTGATCTTCAAAAAGGCAATAGAGAAGATAAAAACGGCTGGATACATTCTGTCCAGCTTTCATAACAATAAAAGATATCTCCGAATACATCAGTAAATGCTTCTATAAACGTATCTATTAAAGCTTTTATGAAAATTCGCTCTCTAAAAACAATGTTTTTTACTTTTTAATAACTACAGCGAAAGAGAGAACATTAATTAAATTTTGAATGGTCTTTATGTTGTGCTTTAATATTACGGATTGTCCCGGTACGTGAACGCATCACAAGAGTTTCCGTTTGAATATAACGAGGCGTGAATTTAACACCGGAAAGCATATTGCCATCCGTTACACCTGTTGCAGAAAACAATACATCACCTTTTGCCATTTCTTCCATTGCATAAACTTTATTGGGGTTATCAATTCCCATTCTGGCCGCACGCGCAATTTTTTCATCTGTATCAAGCTGCAAACGTCCTTGCATCTGCCCACCAATACAGCGCAAGGCTGCAGCCGCTAACACACCCTCTGGTGCTCCACCAATCCCTATATAGATATCAATACCGGTTTCATCTGGATCAGTTGTATCAATAACAGCGGCAACATCTCCATCTCCAATTAAACGAATTGACGCTCCCGTTGCTCGCACTTCATCAATCAGTTTTGTATGACGAGGCCGATCCATAATACAAACAGTAATCTGGTTAACATCCACTCCTTTAGCTTTCGCAAGAGCGTGAATATTATCGGCAGGATCAGCATCTATATCAACAATCCCCTTGGGATATCCAGGACCAATAGCAATTTTTTTCATATAAACATCAGGAGCATAAAGTAAATTACCCTTTTCTGCAATTGCAACCACAGCTAAAGAGTTAGCAAGATTTCTAGCACAAATCGTAGTTCCTTCAAGTGGATCAAGTGCGATATCAATTGCCAATCCAGTTTGAAGGCCTACTTTCTCTCCAATATAAAGCATAGGAGCTTCATCGCGTTCACCCTCTCCAATTACTACTGTTCCATCAACAGGTAACCGATTCAGTTCTTGACGCATTGCATCTACAGCAGCTTGATCAGCAGCCTTTTCATCACCACGCCCGCGCCAACGTGCAGCTGCAACAGCAGCACGTTCAGTTACACGCACCAATTCAAGCGTTAAAATACGATCAAGTCCATTTAAAGTATTCCGAATTGTGGACATATGAAAAATCCTATTAAAAGAGCAATAGCAAAAAATATTAGCATTTATTGCTAAATATAAAGAAGAAAGCTTTTGGAAAATATGAGAATTTTCCACAGAGAAAAAGCTTTCGAGCTTTTTTGCTATTAAAACAAATTATTAATTCTATGCCATAGGTTCGATACGAATGAATTGGGATTTTGTAATAAGATGACCATCTTTTTCAATTGCTGAAAGCGCTTGTCGTACATTCACTTCCGTTGTTTCATGGGTTATTAAAATAATTGTTTTCACAATCTGGCTTTCTCCAAAAGGCCTTTGAACAATCGACTCTAATGAAATGTAATTATCAGCCATATGCCTTGCAACCGCTGCAAAAACACCAGCGCGATCATGAACATTCAAACGAATAAAATAACCACCTGCATGATGAGAAATACGTGCTTTTTTGTGAGGAGAAAGCCTCAATGCCGGACTTCCTAAAACAGGAGCATACTGAAAACCAGGACGTGCTTTTGCTATATCAGCCAAATCACCAATCACCGCTGATGCTGTTGCCTCTCCCCCAGCACCAGGGCCAGAAAACAATAATTCACCCAATAAATCACTTTGAATAGAAAGAGCATTCGTCACACCGTGAATCTGAGCAATCATTGATGATGTTGGTACCATTGTTGGATGAACACGTTGTTCGATTCCAGTATCGGTTTTTAATGCAACCCCTAAAAGCTTAATCCGATAACCCAATTCATCAGCTGCACGGATATCAATCTGCGAAATATTGCTAATTCCTTCAACATAAACATCGTCTAATGAAACCGCTGTTCCAAACGCCAAACTTGTTAACAAAGCCAATTTATGAGCAGTATCATTTCCGCCAATATCGAAAGTGGGATCAGCTTCAGCATAACCAAGTCTCTGCGCATCTGCCAAACAATCTTTAAATGAAAGACCTTCAGTAAACATACGTGTTAATATATAATTGCATGTTCCATTGAGAATACCATAAACTCGCGATATATGATTACCTAAAAGTGATTCTCTCATCGCTTTAATGACAGGAATTCCTCCTGCAATGGCAGCTTCAAAATGAAGAAAGACGCCTTTCTTTTCTGCACTTATAGCAAGTGCCACCCCATGCCGCGCGAGAAGTGCTTTATTGGCAGTAACAACATGATGACCTACCTCAAGTGCTTTTTTAACAGCTGCATACACGACATCTAATTCACCACCAATTAACTCAACAAAAACATCAATTTCATCAGAAGCAGCCATTTCAACAGGTGAATCAAACCATTTTACATTACTCAAATCAATTCCACGATTACGACCTTTATCACGCGCACTAACAGCAACAATTCTGATTGAACGTCCACATTGGCAAGCCAAACTATTGGCTTTTTCACGTAGAATCCGAATAACTGAAGTACCAACCGTACCGAGACCCGCAACGCCAACTTTTAAAGCTTCTGCCATTATCTAACTACTATCCTTAAATCTTTCTCTGAAAAATATTCCAATGATGTGCGAATCAATGCAATGATGCCTATAACCAATAAAATCTAAAGCCCTTTTGTTCTATCTAAGCCAATTTTCCCTTGGTCCAATAATACCGCTCGTTCAATCCAAATCCCTAAAAAAAATAAATAAATATTTACTCTTTCAAAGATTAGAAACCTCTATAAAAATGGCTGATTCAGATATTGAAAATTGCAGGGAGTATATGAAAAATTTTCAATTACAAAAACCACTTCTCTTTACTCTATAAACATAACATAGAAGAAAAAATTTCAAAGAACAACTGACTAAAAAATTGATAAAGTATAGGTAAAAATAACTCATCCAATTCAACAACTATTGAATAAACAACATTCTTTCATATGATGAATTAAGAGAATAGATATGGTAAAATATAATAGAAGATAATACCACATATTTTGCTACCGTTGCATAGCTTGAACTATCAAAATATTTGTTCCTTAATCCAAACGTCCTTAATACCCGTATAAATTTAAATGAATCCTTACATAAAAATAAAAACCATTAAGGCTAACTCATATATAATGGAATTCTGAAATATTAATGAATTACAGCTACCTACACCTAAATTAACTCTTCTCATACTATAGTAACTTTCAGATAAAAATTGTTTGAGTATATGAAAAAGTCAGTGGTAAACTTTAATTTTCTTCCTAAAATCTCTTAATTCAGCCATATAGAGATAAACATAGAGAAAAGTAGTTATTTATTTAGGCTCTTCAAAAAGACATAGTTTAAAATTATTCAATAAAATACGTTTTTTTCAAAAAAATTATGTAGAGGACTTGCGAAGTGGAAAGATCCTCTCTATAAGCCTCATCATTGGTTCGCGCCCATCGTCTAGCGGTTAGGACGCCGCCCTTTCACGGCGGAAACAGGGGTTCGATTCCCCTTGGGCGTACCATAGTCTCTTTTCTATTATAGATAATAATTTGATTTAATTCTTTTTTTTAATGTATTAAATATAAACAAAGAGATAATAGCAGTTACGAAAGAAGATTTTCAAAACTTTCTCGGCACTCAGAAAGTTAATCAATTTTCTCTGCATACAGAAAGTTATCAAAGTTGTTGTATGATTGGTTTTTCTTTCCAAGAAGAATGTTTTATCATATGCATTGGTAATAAAATGCGGATTGGTTTAAATAGTACCTTTTTATAGTGTTATTCCGTTATGAATTAGAATTAAGTCATGTTAATGCGTATATTATTCGTTTTTTAGTCAAACATAACTTTATCCTTTATGAGTTTTTTGAGCCCAAAAAAACTTTAAGAATTTTAAAAGCTTTCCAGAAGGTTAACCCAAAACTTAGCCTAATAGAAAGGCTTCTTGATTACAATTTCTTGTTTATCATATACGTTTTTAGCTAAACAACCAGTCTACATTCTTAAAACTGGAATAGTAACATAAAGCCTTATGGCCTTGTTAATTAATTTACGCATTAATTACAAGATCTCAAAAAAACGCACCTAATAATCTAATATGAATAATATAAATTCATCAAATATTAAATAAAACATCTTACACAAAGATAAATACCTGCTATACTCTCGACAAACTTGTTGTTCCTTCTCTTGCATAGGCTTTTCATCAACTGTACAATAGTTATACATAAGCGAACATATTATTTTTGAGTCAATTTCTTAACAAAATAAGATCCTATTAGCGTTTTCTGTTGGTATCATATTTGAATATCCATATCATTCTTATTTTTACTTTTCATCACACACCTGAAAGTGCTATAAAATAATATTACTAAAATAAAAAAGGACTTCTAATGGTAAAGATAAAAGTGGTAAACCCCGTTGTTGAAATCGATGGGGACGAAATGACCCGTATCATCTGGAAATATATCAAAGACAAACTTATACATCCTTATCTTGACATTGATCTCAAATATTATGATCTTTCTATCGAAAATCGAGATGCAACCGATGATCAAGTAACAATCGATTCTGCCAATGCTATCAGAAAATATGGAGTTGGCATAAAGTGTGCGACCATCACACCTGATGAATCACGTGTCAAGGAATTCAGCTTAAAAAAAATGTGGAAATCACCCAATGGGACAATCCGCAATATTTTAGGGGGAGTTATTTTTCGCGAACCTATTATCTGCAAAAATGTTCCACGCCTCGTTCCTAACTGGACAAAACCAATTATTATCGGACGTCATGCTTTTGGTGACCAGTACAAAGCAACTGATTTTAAATTTCCTGGCAAGGGAAAGTTAAGTATTAAATTTGTCGGTGTTGACAATCAAGTTATCGAACATGATATTTTTGACGCCCCAAGCGCAGGAGTTGCCATGGCTATGTATAATCTTGATGAATCAATTCGTGACTTTGCCCGAGCATCTTTTAATTATGGACTACAGCGAAATGTTCCAGTTTATCTTTCAACAAAAAACACTATATTGAAAACTTACGATGGTCGTTTTAAAGATATCTTTCAAGAAGTATTTGACGCAGAATTTAAAGCTGAATTTGAGAATCGCAAATTATATTACGAACATCGTCTAATTGACGACATGGTTGCTTCCACACTTAAATGGTCAGGTGGCTACGTGTGGGCATGTAAAAATTATGATGGTGATGTTCAATCAGATATCGTTGCTCAAGGCTTTGGTTCTCTTGGCCTCATGACTTCAGTTCTCATGACCCCAGACGGTAAAATTGTTGAAGCAGAAGCAGCCCATGGCACAGTAACACGTCATTATCGTCAGCATCAAAAAAATGAAGAAACATCAACAAATTCTATTGCTTCTATTTTCGCATGGACACGTGGTCTAGCGCACCGTGCCAAACTAGATAACAATGAAAAATTAAAAAACTTTGCCACAATATTGGAAAAAGTTTGCATTAAAACTGTTGAAGAAGGTTTTATGACAAAGGATCTTGCACTTCTAATTGGTCCTAAACAAAAATGGCTTTCTACAACAGGATTTCTCGATAAAATTGATGAAAATCTCAAAAAAACAATAGTTAGTTAAGCCGTTATTTAAATTTCAAAGCTCTAGAAAAGAAGGGCTTTGAATCTTCTCTTGGCAAATTCAGATAACTGTCTTATAAATACAATAAAGTCATTTTTTACTAAATAGAAAAAACAGTGAAACAACAAAGCTGGTCTACGCTTTTATTGGGTAAAAACGGTATTTATTCTTTAACGTTTACAGGCGGTGTTGCATTACATGCCATCAACGTTTACATCGTTATAACTATTTTGCCTTCTCTTATAAATGAGATTGGTGATAATTTATATTATTCTTGGGTGGCTACTGTTTTTATTATAACCTCACTTCTTGGGACTTCACTTGCAACAAAAATATTAGGGAAAATAGGTCCTCGCAAATCTTACGTTTTTGCTGGACTCATCTTTACCATTGGTACTTTCATATGCAGCATTGCTTCAACTATGCCGTTATTTTTAGTAGGACGCTTTGTTCAAGGATTTGGAAGTGGTGCTTTATTATCCCTATCTTATTCGATGATACGCATTGTTTTCAACCCATCTTTATGGCCTCATGCATTAAGTATTATTTCCCTAATATGGGGAATATCAACCTTTTTAGGACCAACTATCGGCGGTATCTCTATACAATATGGCATATGGAGAGCGTCTTTTTGGATCGTCGGTTTATTAGCAATAATTTTCTCTCTCATAGCCCTTAAAATTTTACCAAAAGAAAATGAAAATTATATTCCCCAATCTCAGCTACCTTTCCCTCAACTCCTCACACTTATTTTATTGATTTTCATTATTTCTGTTGGGGGAACTATGAATACTACAGTTGCACAAATCTGCGGGTTAGTTATCGGATTTAGTCTTCTCTTTGTTTTAGCAAAGATCGAAACATCTACGCATCATCCTATGTTGCCATGTAAAACCTTTTCGCTCTCTTCTGAATTTTTTCCTCTTTACTCACTGATACTCATTATCACAACAGCAGTGTATGGCACGGAGCTTTATTTTCCACTATTTCTTCAAAAGCTTCATGGACACGATCCGCTTATTGCCGGCTATATGGCAGCATTAATAAGCATTGGTTGGACATGTGGCTCTGTATCAAGTGCTTGTGCATCTACAAAAAAAATTCCTAGCCTTATTTTGTATTCCCCCATATTCAGCCTTATAGGCATGAGTATCCTTTTATGGGTTATTCCAACAGAAACTCCTAAACCAGAATATACCTTTATCATTTGCTTAGCTTTATTTGCTATCGGGGTTAGTGCCGGTATAGCATGGCCGCACCTGTTAACCAGAATACTACAATGTGCTAGCAATAGAGATGCTCTGCGTGCCAGTGAGTCTCTTACCTCCGTACAGCTATTTTCAATAGCTTTTAGTGCAACACTAGCAGGAACAATTACTAACCTGGCCGGTCTTTCTAATTCTGAAATAACAGGAATGATTTTCGCAGCAAAAGCTCTCCTTGCGACATTCATTAGTATTTTATTCTGTCTTGGCATTCCATTTGCCTTGCGCGTTTCCTCCAACATACTAAAAACTAACCAACCAATTAAATGACTAAATACTTTTTCTTTTCAAGAAGCATCTATAACTAAGAAAGATGTTGATCATGTTTTTCCACGTACCATGAAAAGCAGAAAATCAATAATCCTCCCAGAGTTAAAATACCCCCCAAAATAGCAGTATATTCATAACTATAGCCCAAATTTAAAATCCACGCTCCAGACTCTGCTCCAAGAGCGTTAGCAATATTAAAAGCAGATTGCATTAAAGCACCTGCTAAAATCTGTCCATGAAGAGCAACATCCATAATTTTGGTTTGTATAGAAGGCATAGCTGCAAAAGAAGTACCAACAAGAAAGCATCCTAACGCTGCTGTTAATGGAGTATAAGATAAAAAGAAAAAAAGAAAAAAAACAAATGCGCTCCAAAGCATAGCAAAAAATATCAGTGGCGAAGTACCAACTTTAACTGCTAATTCAGGACCCAAAAGATTGCCTACAACCATTCCCAATCCAACCAACGGCATAATAAACGGTACCCAATCAATCGAAACATTGGAAATATGCATTAATGTTGACTTAATATAAGTAAAAACAGAAAATAACCCTGACGCACCAACCGAAACCATTGCTAAGAGAAACCAAACCTGCTTTTGCTTTAATACATCCAATTCAGATAGAAGACTTGTGTTTGAAATATTCAAACCAGAAGGCAAAAACTTCCAAATAAGAAAACAACATAATAAAGCAATAGAACCTACAAGCATAAAAGCAACCTGCCAACAAATAATCTGGCCAAGCCAAGTTGCACTTGGCGCTCCCAAAATTGTAGCAATTGTCAAGCCAAGCATAACATACCCAACAGCTTTTGAACGCTCATTCATTTCTGCCATTGAAGACGCTACCAGAGTCGCAAGTCCGAAATAGATCCCATGCGGAAGACCACTGATAAAACGCAATACCACTAACATACTAAAATCAGAAAAAAAAGCGCTAGTAATATTTGCCAATGCATAAAAAAACATCAAACCTATCAAAACAGCCTTGCGTGATAACTTAGCGGTCGCAACAGCTAAAAGAGGTGCGCCAATCACAACACCAAATGCATAAGCAGAAATATATTGGCCAGCTTTAGGAATATCAACATATGAACTGCGCGCCATCTCAGGCTGTAATCCCATCGCAACAAATTCAGCAGTGCCAATAGCAAAACTTCCAATCGCAAGAGCGAAAATTACCAAACACCGTGTTCTAGAATCAATCCCTGAAGAAAAAATGTTTTTTCTATGAAAATTTTTCATTGTCATCATTTCTGTATCGTGACACTTCAATCATAAATATCTGTAATATGTACAAATAAGCTGAGAATCTTCTTACATTTATGCGTAAAATTTTCAACGTATTATTAAAACATCCTTCATACCGAAATAAACAACATTTTTAGTTTTCTTTCATAATGGCATATTAAGTTGCACATTTGTAAACAGAATTTGTTTTTTTTACATGACAACTGCAAAAATAAAATTTCAGTTGCTAAAATGTTGTTACCAAAAAACAAGCCTAGAACTTTAAAATTAGCCGTTTGCATCTTAAGTTTCAATTCAAACCAAATCACCTTCCCTTTCCTAAAAGAAATAGCTTTTTTAAAACTTCGTTTTTTAAGGAAAAAAATACAATTTTTATACTTCTTTAAGAGAGTGCTAACTCCTCATTAACATTGTTCCTCTAAACAATTATCAGAAACAGTAACAAACTGTTCTTCTCCGGATCAGGTAGTGCGTACCGGAGCAACAGTTTCTGTTTACTGTTATAGGTGCAGATAAGGATGTAGCTTAATAAAACTGCACATAGATTTTTAAGTCAGTACAACTTTATCCGGTTAATAAAATATCTCTAACTTCACTTTTAGAAGAAATTTTTGACACAAAATAAATTGGATAATATAAAAAACAGACGCGATGCATTACGGTTAATACCTTAGCGTCCTTGTGTCCATAAAGCACGAGTTTCAGCACAAAAATCAGCATAACATCCTTCTTCGATGGCATCACGAATTTCTTGCATAAGCTGCTGATAATAAAAAAGATTATTCCAAGTTAATAACATTCCACCAAGAGACTCGCCAGATTTAATTAAATGATGCAAATAAGCACAACTATAATCATAGGCTGCAGGACAAAGCGACTGTGGATCAAGAGGATGTCGATCCTCTGCATAACGTGCATTGCGCAAATTAACTCTACCAAAGCGTGTAAAAGCTAAACCATGGCGTCCTGCACGTGTCGGCATAACACAATCAAACATATCAATACCGCGAGCAACACTTTTTAAAATATCATCAGGGGTTCCTACACCCATGAGATAACGTGGCTTATCCTCTGGTAACATAGGACAAGTAGCATCCAATACGGCTATCATAACACTCTGTGGTTCACCAACAGCAAGGCCTCCAATAGCATAGCCTTTCAAATCCATCTCTTTTAATGCTTGGGCAGAACGTTCACGCAGTTTCATATTATCACCACCCTGAACAATACCAAACAATGCTTTGTCTGGCTGTTTACCAAAAGCTGTTTTACAACGCTGCGCCCACCGCAATGATAGTTCCATAGCAGATTCTATTTCTTTTTCACTTGCTGGCAATGCAATACATTGATCCAGTTGCATTTGGATATCAGAATTCAAAAGCCCTTGAATTTCGATAGAACGCTCTGGACTCATTTCATAATACGTTCCATTAATGTAAGAACGAAAAATCACGCCCTGTTCCGTAATTTTACGGATTCCCGCAAGTGACATAACCTGAAATCCACCAGAATCTGTTAAAATAGGTCCAGGCCAGCGTGAAAATTCATGTAAGCCTCCTAAACGTGCAACACGCTCAGCCCCTGGACGCAACATTAAATGATATGTATTGCCCAAAATGATGTCTGCCCCAAGAGCACGAAGCTGATCCATATACATAGCTTTAACAGTTCCGGCCGTCCCAACTGGCATAAATGCCGGAGTACGAATACACCCACGCCCCGTTATAATTTCACCCCGACGAGCATATCCATCTTGAGCAATCTTTCTATAATGAAATGTTTTTATCATTATTCTCGTCTTTTTTCTTCCATAAACTCATATCGCCATAAAAAGAAACGTATATCTTTCTTGATAGCTTCGTCATAAGCTTTACAGATCGATTTTCGATTCGCTAAATACTGTAACCAGCATAAAAAATTAAATAAGACAAATGAAGTTTTGTCATTAAGCAATCACAATAACAAAAATGATAATCTCGTTTTATAAAAATACTGAGAATACCTGACAATATAATATTCCAAGATATCGGCGCTTAACGATCACAGCCTTAAATACTCGCAGAGCTGTTATTGTAATAACAATAATCTTAATTCTACACACTCTTACCACCAATAATAGCTAGCTGACTTAAGATAGAAAAACTTCTGAATACATGTAGCAAAGAAAATAGCTATCACCTCACTACTTCTAAAAGCGTTAAAACTTCACATAAAGAAAAAGCATCCAGATGCCAAAATCTTGTAGAGTTCAAAAGCATAATAACCGACCTCGAGCGTGCTCAAGACAACACTAGACGGAAATATCTTTATTTGACGATCTTACTGCTGAAATCAACACAATTTATACTATCTCGTATCCGCAGCGACTGTGGCTTTAATAATTGCATCTGGATCTACAACAGGTTCACCACGCTTAATTTTATCGACATTTTCCATGCCTTCAAGTACCTGCCCCCATATGGAATATTGACGATCAAGCCAAGGAGCATCCGTAAAGCAGATAAAAAACTGAGAATTAGCCGAATTTGGACTCTGACTGCGTGCCATAGAAACCGTACCACGTTTATGAGAAAGATTTGAAAACTCTGCTGTTAAATTGGGTTTCGCTGAACCACCCATACCTGCACGTGATAAATTAAATTTTTCACCGTCCTTCTTTCCAAATTGCACATCACCAGTTTGAGCCATAAAACCATCAATAACACGATGAAAAACAACATTATCATAAGCACCGTCACGGGTGAGTTCTTTAATACGTGCAACATGACAAGGAGCTAAATCAGCAAAAAGCTCAATAATCACTCTGCCCTTCGTGGTTTCAAGAATTAAGGTGTTCTCCAGATCTTTAATTTTGTCCATACGGACCTACTCCTTTGCTTCACTGATTAGCTGTAAAGTGGCAGCATAAATAATATCAGGATCTATTACAGACCCATTATTACTTGTGGTACCTTTTTTGATTTGATCAACAACATCCATTCCCTTTATAACCTCTCCGATAACAGTATACTGACCATTTAAAAAAGCAGCATCATTAAAACAAATAAAGAACTGAGAATTAGCTGAATGAGGATCTTGTGAACGTGCCATACCAACAGTGCCACGCTTAAATGGTTGCTCTGAAAACTCTGCTGGTATATTGGGATAATTTGAACCACCCGTACCAACACGTTTAAGATCAAAGTCTACACTGCCCTTTTTTCCAAACTTTACATCACCAGTCTGTGCCATAAAGCCTGGAATAACACGGTGAAATACAACGTTGTTGTAGGCACCTTCTTTTGTTAATCTCTTGATTTGTGCAACATGTTTTGGCGCTAAATCAGAACGAAAACGAATAACGACATCACCATTCTTGAGAGATAAAACAAGAACGTTAGAATCACTTGCTACAGCACTCAATGAGAAAAAGCAAAAAATACACGTTAAAATAGCAAAAACTCTAAAATACACAATCATTCTCTCTTAAAGATTGAAATTTCAAGCGTAAAGCTTGTGCAACATTTGGAGGAACAAAGGGTGCTACATTACCTCCCATAGAGGCAATTTGACGTACCAATGTTGAAGTTATCGTACGTCCAGATACACTCGCGGGCAAAAAAACAGTTTGCAATTCAGGAGCCATGATACCATTCATCCCTGCCATTTGCATTTCATAATCAAGATCAGAGCCATCACGCAATCCACGAATAAGAAATGAGGCACCAATTTCACGAGCCTTCTCAATTAAAAGTGTATCAAACGAAACAACCTGCAATTGATCAGGTCCTATTCTTAACAAATCTTTTCCCACTTGTGTAATTAAATCAACACGCTCTTCAAAATTAAAAAGTGTTTTTTTTCCAGCATGTTTACCTATAGCCACGACCACTTTGTCGGCCAAAACTAAACTGCTTCGTAAAACATCAAGATGACCGTTTGTAAGAGGATCAAAGGAACCCGCATAAAGAGCAATTTTCATCATTTTACATAGCTAACTTTAGAATTATTTCTCTTCACTCATATCAACCATTACAGAATGCTTTCTAGCTTCATCATTCAATCGGTTAGCATCATCCTCAGATTCAGAAATACGCTCAACCGATACGACTTTTTCTCCCTCAGCTGTATTGAAAATTGTTACCCCTTTAGTTGAGCGACCTGCTATACGAATACCATCAACAGGAACACGAATAAGCTGCCCCCCATCTGATACCAACATAATTTGGTCTTGCACCTTCACTGGAAAAGCCGCTACTAATTTGCCAATTTCAGACGTCTTAGATGGATCTGTTGCACGAATGCCTTTTCCACCACGTCCCGAAATTCGAAATTCGTATGAGGAAGATCGTTTTCCATAACCAAATTCACTAACTGTTAAAAGCATTTGCTCACAGGCACTAAGTTCTGCATAACGTTCATCTGTTAACTCTGTTTCCGTTCCCTCGTCATCTTCATCAAGAGTTAAGATATCTTCAGCATCTGCACCAGCAGCTCGCCGTTCATGAATCACACGTCTAATATAGGCAGAACGCTCAACAGATGTCGCCACGACATGCTCTAAAATAGTCATCGAAATGACTTTATCACCATTAGCTAAATTGATACCACGTACTCCTACCGAATTACGCCCTGCAAAAACACGAACATCAACGACTGGAAAACGAATACATTGTCCATTAGCTGTTGTTAAAACGACATCATCATGTTCTGTACAAGTTTCTACAGAAAGAATTTCATCTTCTTCATCAAGTTTCATTGCAATTTTGCCATTGCGATTAACTTGAACGAAATCTGATAATTTATTACGACGCACAGTCCCGCGTGTCGTTGCGAACATCACATCTAATGCACTCCAACTCGCTTCATCTTCTGGCAAGGGCATAATGGTCGTTATACGCTCACCTTTCTGCAAGGGAAGCATATTAATCAGAGCGCGCCCACGCGATTGCGGCGTACCAAGTGGCAAACGCCAAACTTTTTCCTTATACACAATTCCGCGAGACGAAAAGAAAAGAACCGGTGTATGCGTATTAGCCACAAATAATCGCGTTACAAAATCCTCATCTTTCGTAGACATACCAGAACGCCCTTTACCACCGCGCCGTTGCGCCCGGTATGTATTGAGAGGTACACGCTTAATATAACCACTATGACTAACTGTTACCACCATATCTTCCGACGCAATGAGATCTTCACTATCCATCTCAGCGCTACCAAAACCAAATACTGTACGTCGAGGAGTTGCAAATTCTTCGCGAAGAGCATTTAGTTCATCCTTAACAATTTGCATGATGCGCGAACGCGATGCCAAAATATGAAGATAATCAGCAATATCCACACCAATTTTATTCAATTCATCAGCAATTTCATCACGCCCAAGCGCCGTCAATCTTTGCAAGCGCAATTCCAAAATAGCACGCGCTTGTTCTTCAGATAAATTATAAGTATTATCCTGATGAATAATATGACGGGGATCATCAATAAGTTTAATCAAAGACGCTACATCAGCCGCTGGCCAGCGCCGTTCCATTAATTGGGCACGCGCACTCTGTGGATCAGGAGCTTTACGAATAAGCGCTATAATCTCATCAATATTGGCAACAGCAAGCGCGAGACCGACTAAAACATGTGCACGCTCTCGTGCTTTACGCAAAAGATATTTTGTTCGCCGACTTACAACCTCTTCACGGAAAGAAACAAATGCACGAAGCATATCAAGCAACGTCATCTGTTCAGGTTTTCCCCCGTTCAACGCCACCATATTACAACCAAAAGAAGTTTGCAACGGCGTATAACGATACAATTGGTTCAAAACAATTTCTGCAACAACATCTTTCTTCAATTCAATAACGACGCGATATCCATCTCGGTCAGATTCATCACGCAAATCAGCAATTCCTTCGATGCGTTTATCGCGCACCAACTCGGCCATTTTTTCAATCATTGTTGCTTTATTAACTTGATAAGGGATTTCACTCACAATAATTGCTTGTCGACCGCTGCGAATTTCCTCAACATCAACTTTAGCACGCATAATAATTGAACCACGCCCTGTTTCATAAGCCGAACGAACACCAGAATGGCCAAGGATAATACCACCAGTAGGAAAATCAGGACCTGGAATAATTTCAATGATTTTATCAAGTGTGATATTGGGATCATCAATCAAAGCAATACAACCATCAACGACTTCACCCAGATTATGGGGAGGAATATTGGTTGCCATTCCTACAGCAATACCACCTGCGCCATTGATCAAAAGATTAGGGAAACGCGCTGGCAACACTACCGGTTCACGCTCACGCCCATCATAATTATCCTGAAAATCAACCGTCTCCTTATCAATATCAGCTAACAGTTCTTCCGAAACTTTTTCTAAACGACATTCTGTATAACGCATCGCTGCAGGGGGATCACCATCAACAGAACCAAAATTTCCTTGACCATCTATCAACGGATTTCTCAAAGAGAAATCCTGTGCCATACGCACCAAAGCATCATAAATTGAAGCATCACCATGGGGATGGAACTTCCCCATAACTTCACCCACTACCCCTGCAGATTTACGATAAGACTTATTATAAGAAAGCCCCATTTCATTCATTGCATGAAGAATACGCCGATGAACAGGTTTAAGACCATCACGTACATCCGGAAGTGCACGTGAAACAATCACACTCATCGCATAATCGAGATAAGAGCGTTGCATTTCATCAACAATATTAATTGGTTCAATACCGGTCAGCACATCACGTTCTGGGGGAGGAGTAAAATCGGTCACGGCTTCAAGACTTTCAAAAAAGAATCACTTTACTTTGTTTATATCGAAAAACGCAAAAAAATACCAATTTCTCTCACACGAGAAAAAAGAAATTTAACAATAATTTTCAACATGTTACTTAATTTATATTTAAAATCATAGATAAAATGAACCTGCTTAACCTTGCTAAATTTTAAAAACCTAAAATAAACAATTCTAAAAAGGATAATAATATCGCACCTTAGACTATTAAATTAGACTATTAAAAAGGTACGTCATCATCTAATTTGTTTGAAAAACTTTCTTCCAATTGACTACTGTTTTGACCAAAAGCATTTCTTTGATTTGAGCTATTATCACTAAAATCACCACTAGCATAATTGCTGCCCACTTGATTTTCTCCGTGCATTTGCACCCCTCCAGGAGCCCCACGCCCTTCAAGCATTTGTAATTCACCACGGTATTTTTGCAGAACAATCTCTGTTGTATAACGGTCATTACCATTTTGATCTTGCCATTTCCGTGTTTGTAACTGACCTTCAATGTAAATTTTGCTACCTTTTTTTAAATATTGCTCTGCAACTTTAACTAGGTTTTCGTTAAAAATAACGATATTATGCCACTCTGTCCGCTCTTTTCGCTCATTTGTATTACGATCACGCCAACTTTCTGAAGTAGCAATACGTAAATTTGCTACTTGATCACCAGAATTCAAACGGCGGATTTCAGGATCCGCACCAAGATTACCAATCAAAATAACTTTATTAAGGCTACCAGCCATTGCATAAACTCCAAAATTTTAATTCACAAATAATCCTTGTTGTATAGTCGTCATTACCATCTTGATCTTGTCACTTAGTATATCTGCAATTGACCTTCAATTGTGGATTTTGTTACCCTTTTTAAAATGTCATACTGCGTAATTGTAACAAAATATGCTAACAACGTATAGCTCATTCCTTTATTAGAAAATAAAAAGCTGTTCTCTACGTTTTTCTTTCCACAAAACTCCTGTTCTTTATCCTTGTTAAAACAGTTAAACACGTTGTAATTCTAAAAAATAGTTTTATTCTATTTTAGACGCTCAATTTTTGTCACATATGCCAAGGATAAAATATGGCTCATCAAAAATACATCTCTATCCGCGGGGCTCGTGAGCATAACCTTAAAAATATTGATCTCGATCTCCCTCGTGACAAACTGATCGTTATCACAGGACTTTCTGGATCAGGTAAATCATCTTTAGCCTTTGATACACTTTACGCTGAAGGACAACGCCGTTATGTTGAAAGTCTTTCTGCTTACGCACGCCAATTTCTCGAAGTAATGCAAAAACCAGATGTTGATCGAATAGATGGTCTTTCTCCGGCCATTTCTATTGAACAAAAAACAACCAGCCGCAACCCTCGTTCAACGGTAGGAACCATCACTGAAATCCACGACTATATGCGGCTTCTCTTTGCACGTATCGGTGTTCCTCATTCGCCTACCACAGGAATTCCTATTGAGAGCCAGACAGTAAGCCAAATGGTTGATCAAATTATGGCCTTACCAGAAGGGACACGGATTTTTATTATGGCCCCCTTAGTACGAGGACGAAAAGGAGAATATAAAAAAGAGCTAACCGAGCTTTTAAAAAAAGGATTTCAACGCGCTAAAGTTGATGGAAAATTCTATGAAATTCCTGACATTCCTCCCCTTGATAAAAAGTACAAACATGACATAGATATCGTAGTAGACCGCATTGTAGTAAACGATGGCATTACTTCTCGCTTAGCCGATAGTATAGAAACCTGTTTACAACTAGCAAATGGGCTTGCAGTTGCTGAAATGGCAGATCAACCTTTGACACCGAAAGAAACCACAAAGGAGTCCGCTTATAAATCAAAAAATGAAACGCATAAACGATTTCTTTTTTCAGAAAGATTTGCTTGCCCCATATCTGGATTTTCTATTCCTGAAATTGAACCACGCCTCTTTTCATTCAATAATCCTTTTGGCGCTTGTTCTCTTTGCGATGGACTTGGCATCAAAAAGACAATAGACCCGATAAAAATTGTACCAAATAAAAATCTTACCTTAAAGAATGGAGCAATTGCACCTTGGTCTAAATCATCTTCACTATACTACAGTCACACCTTAGAAGCATTGGGTAAAGTTTATGGTTTTAAACTTACGGACAAATGGTGTGTACTCTCAAATGAAGCACAACATGCTATTCTTTATGGTACAAAAGAGAAAGAAATCTCTTGTACTTACAGAAATGATTCAAGTTCGCATAAAACAACTCAATATTTTGAAGGGATCATCCCTAATATGGAGCGACGATGGAAAGAAACGGATTCCACTTGGTCACGTGAAGAAATCGAGCGTTATATGTCTGCTTCTATCTGCCCAGCTTGTCATGGTTACCGTTTAAAACCAGAGGCATTAGCTGTCAAAATCCATGGAATGCATATTGGGCAAATATCAGAGCTTTCTATCCTAAAGGCAGATGACTGGTTCGCCAATATTCACCGACATCTCACTGAAAAACAACATAATATTGCAATACGTATTTTAAAAGAAATTCGTGAACGCTTAGCTTTCTTAAATTATGTGGGGCTTGAATATCTCACCCTATCTCGAAGTTCAAGCACCCTTTCAGGAGGAGAAAGTCAACGCATTCGGTTAGCTTCCCAAATAGGATCTGGTCTTACAGGTGTCCTCTATATTTTAGATGAACCCTCTATCGGATTACATCAACGCGATAATGAACGCCTTCTAAAAATGCTGCACCATCTGCGTGATCTTGGCAACACAGTTATTGTTGTTGAACATGATGAAGATGCCATTCTTGCTGCTGACCATGTAGTTGACATGGGACCTGCAGCAGGGATTCATGGTGGAGAAATCACAGCACAAGGTACTCCACAAGAAATTATAAAAAATCCCTCCTCTCTCACAGGCCAATACCTTTCAGGGAAAATGACTGTTAAAGTCCCTACTCAACGACGCAAAATATCAAAATCGAAAACACTTAAAATTATTGGGGCTCGTGGAAATAACCTTAAAAATATCAGTACTAAGATCCCCCTTGGAACTTTCACGTGTGTAACTGGCGTTTCAGGTGGAGGAAAATCAACATTTCTCATTGAAACTCTTTTCAAAGCTGCATCATATCACATCATGGGCAGTCATTACAGTCCTGCAATCTATGACAAAATTGAAGGATTAGAATTTCTCGATAAGGTTATTGATATCAACCAAGCACCTATTGGACGCACCCCACGCTCTAATCCCGCAACCTATACGGGTGTATTTACCCCAATCCGTGAGTGGTTTGCTGAACTTCCAGAATCAAAAGCTCGCGGTTATCAAGCAGGACGTTTTTCATTTAATATTAAGGGAGGACGCTGTGAAGCGTGTCAAGGTGATGGGGTTATCAAAATTGAAATGCATTTTTTACCCGATGTTTATGTCACTTGCGATGTCTGCCAAGGAAAACGCTATAATCGAGAAACATTGGAAGTAAAATTTAAAGGGCAATCCATCGCTGATATTTTGGATATGACAATCGCAAAGGCAGAGGAGTTTTTTCAAACCGTTCCCACCATTCACAACAAAATGCAGACCCTCATTAAAGTCGGTCTTGGCTATATCAAAGTAGGACAACAAGCCACAACGCTTTCTGGTGGTGAAGCCCAACGTGTAAAACTCGCTAAAGAACTTTCACGCAAAACAACGGGACGTACACTCTACATTTTGGACGAACCAACAACAGGCTTACATTTTCATGATATTTCTAAACTCCTTGAAGTGCTGCATGAACTCGTCGAGCAAGGAAACACAGTCTTAGTTATTGAACATAATCTTGAAGTTATAAAGACAGCTGACTGGATTATTGATTTAGGACCAGAAGGTGGAGATCGTGGCGGTGAAATTGTTGCAGTTGGACGTCCTGAAGATATTATTCATGTTCCTGCTTCCTATACAGGAAAATTTTTGAAAGAAATTCTATTACGCCGACCTTTATATAATTCCAATTTTTAAAGCGATTCCTATCATAAAACACAGTATAATAATAATTAAGAAAAAGAAAACCAAACATCTCGTAGTTGTATCATTTTTATTCTTTACAAGCCCTGTAGATTTTTTCTCAAAAGAGCAACAGCACTCCATTTATGCAATAAGAAAAATTTTCTCCAAAGAATATTCCAGTAACATAATTTTTGACTTTTTGTGTAAAAAGTATCTATTAAACATCTCTCAGTTGTCAATGTGAAGTAAAACAGTTTAAAAAGACGAAATAATGTTAGAGATAAGTTTAGCATGAAAAAAATTGAAGCCATCATAAAGCCTTCCAAACTTGACGAAGTAAAAGAAGCGCTTCAAAAAATTGGTTTACATGACATGATAGTGACAGAAGCAAAAGAAGTTGGACGTCAAAAAGAACATACAGAACTGTATCGCGATGCTAAATATGTTGTTGATTTTCTATCTAAAGTAAAGCTTGAAATTGTTGTTACCGATAAAAAGCTGGAACAAACCGTTAATACAATACGTAAAGCGGCTCAAACAAAACATATCGGAGATGAAAAGATATTTATTTTTTCCCTGGATGATGCCATTCGTATAAGCAATGACGAATCTGATACAGATGCCCTTTAACAAATAATGAAATTTACCCTTTTTATCCACCTCAATCCCAAATAAGGAAATTGAATATGACAACCGCATCAGATATTATCAAACAGATTGCGAACAACGAAATCCGTTTTGTTGATTTTCGTTTTACCGATCCGTGTGGAAAGTTGCATCACATCACAATGGATAGTTCAGAAATCAGAGAAGATACATTTAGTGATGGCGTTATGTTTGATGGTTCTTCGATCTCCGGATGGAAAACAATCAACGAATCTGACATGGTTTTGTTGCCCGATCCAGAAACAGCACATATTGATCCTTTTTTTGCTCAATCGAGTTTAGTCATATTCTGTGACGTGCTCGATCCTGTTTCTAGAGAATTTTATCGTAGAGATCCTCGTTCTATCGCCAAGAGAGCTGAAGTTTATATGAAATCTTTAGGAATCGGAGACACAATCAATATAGGACCAGAAGCAGAATTCTTTATCTTTGATGATGTACGCTATAAAACTGATCCTTACAACACAGGATTTAAACTTGATTCAAGTGAACTTCCATCCAATAATGATATGGAATATGAAATAGGCAATCTTGGCCATCGTCCACGAATGAAAGGCGGTTACCTTCCCGTTCCCCCGATCGATTCCTGCCAAGATATGCGTTCTGAAATGCTTACTGCACTCAAAGATATGGGGGTTCATGTCGAGAAGCATCATCACGAAGTGGCAGCAGGACAGCATGAATTGGGTATTCGCTTTGATACACTTGTCCGCGAAGCTGATAAAATGCAAATTTTTAAATATGTCGTGCACCAAATAGCAAATAACTACGGAAAAACAGCAACTTTCATGCCAAAACCAGTTTTTGGCGATAATGGCTCAGGCATGCATGTTCACATGTCTATTTGGAAAGATGGAAAACCAATCTTTGCGGGCAATGAATATGCTGGACTATCAGAAATCTGCTTATTTTTTATCGGTGGTATCATTAAGCACGCTAAAGCAATTAATGCTTTCACCAATCCATCCACAAACTCTTATAAACGTTTAGTGCCTGGTTATGAAGCGCCTGTCCTTCTTGCTTATTCCGTACGCAATCGTTCTGCATCTTGCCGTATTCCAATAAGCCCTTCACCAAATTCAAAACGCATAGAAGTGCGTTTCCCAGATCCAACAGCAAATCCCTATTTAGGATTTGCAGCACTCTTAATGGCTGGTCTTGATGGAATCAAAAATAAAATTCACCCTGGACACGCTATGGATAAAGATCTTTATGATCTTCCTTTAAAAGAGCTTAAAGAAATCCCTACAGTCTCAGGAAGTCTACGCGAAGCACTTGAAGCACTTGATAAAGATCGTAGCTTTCTTAAAGCAGGAGATGTTTTTGATGATGATCAAATTAATTCTTTCATTCAAATAAAAATGCAAGAAGTTTTACGCTATGAAACAACACCCCATCCTGTCGAATTTGATATGTACTATTCTGTTTAAAGAATAATAAGTTATTCCTTTTGATTTTAAAATGGAGATTTTAATCTCCATTTTTGTGGATATTTTTCTCATTAAAGAGCATAAGTGGCTTTTTGCCAATATGCTTTTCCTTTATAATTTTAATGGAATCCATTCAAATCAATTAACAAGGTTTCTAATGCTGCGAATTCATCCCCTATTTCCCATTCTTTTATGCATTGCCTTCATTATATCAACAACTCAAGCTTATACAATTACAAATCAAAAACTTATAGCCCTTGAAAAAGCTGCATTTGCTTACAGCAAAGCAATTCAAAATGCAGATGCCAATGCTATCTTAAACGCTATTCCTCCCCAAATCATCAACAGTTTAACTGCCAAAAAAAAATTTAGTAAGTCACAATTCCAAAAAATCATGAAAAGCCAAATAGAACGGTTGGCGGAAAATTATAAAATTGAGAGTATTCACATCGACCAAAAACAAAAACGTGAAGGCAAGCTTGATAATGGTATTCCTTATTTCGTTATACCTGTAGAGTTTGTAACCACAACAAATGTTGGAAAATGCTCTATTCAAACTGAGGTTATTGCCCTTTTTGACAATAACAAGTGGTATTTTATCCGTGGAAATGATGAGGCAATCTTAAACATCACCAATGAAACATTCCCTGGACTTGAAAAAATAAAAGTCAATCCCCAGAAAATCACAAAATACTATGATTGAGAAAAAAGCATGTGTAACTAAAAAATTGTTCTTACAAACAAGCTGTAATGACTGCTGCTGCAGCATTAAATTCAACTTTCTTATAAGCACGGCGCGTCATTGCTTCTTCATCACCCCCCCATTGTTCTATCACCCAATCTTCATCTAAATGGGCGATAACCCAAGCATGATCGGCATCAATTTTCTTTGCAGCAACAGCGAGAGCAATAAGAGCTGATCCTGTTAAGGTTGTCATCGTATGAATTGCAGCAAGCACATATGGAGACTCAATTTTACGTAGATAATTGCTTACTGCTTGAATAGCTTCCCTTGATTGTTTAACATGCATAAGCCCTTCTGTTAAATAAAAACGAGCACCAAGTGTTCCTTCGGCCCAATCCAATAAAGAATCCCACTGTTCACACTGTCGCTGTACTAACTCTTTTGGTGTTTGAACACGATAAAAGATCATATCGCATGCAACAAAACGTAATACATCTTCAAAAACAGCCTGCATATCATCAGCTATGCCATCAATAACGGTATTAACAAGACACGTAATTGGCATTTTTGCTGGATTAATGACCTCTTTTTGGCTCTCAAATTCCTGTGCTACTAAAGTAGCAAACACTTCTGTTGGTACAAGGAAATGGCGCTTTGCCGGCGTCTTAACTGGATATTCATCTAACAAGAGAGAAAATCCCTTTTCTTCACACAAAATTTTTACTTCCTTATAAAATCGTTTTGATAATGTCTGACTCGAAAGATTTTGAATCCTCTGAACGGAATTATTTTTATTTAATGGTATATCAAAATGACCCAAAATTTCACGCATACCGTTTTACCTCTATTATTTTCAAAAAATAGACCGGTTTTTCAAAGTCTTCTATCCTTTTAATAAAGTTTGAATTTACCTTCCTCCTTTTCCTACAAAAGGAAAGAGATCTTACCAGCATCAATTTGATTTAAAACTATATTCCATGTCTATTTTACACACAAGACAATGGTGATGCCTTGTTTATATATTCAGCAACAGTTGTTAGAATATTTTTTAAAGTATTTATCTTGATTTAAAAACTGAATATGTCAAATTTGATGGTGAAGGTAACCACGTTCACTAGAGTGCAAATTTTTCCCTTACGATAGTGAAATCTACACCCATTAACGACTTTAAAAATGCTTCTAACATAATGTTAAAGAAGAAATCACTCATCACTTAAAAAACTATGGAATAATGCACTTTATTCCACCAACCTACCTTATTTAACAGCAGCAAAGGCTTTCTGATCATTCGCCAACACGTCCTCTCCTCCCCAATACCTTATGCGTAAAGTTTTACTTGTCTTATACCTCCCACCCTAAACGACGGTGTTTTTGGGTTTCATAGGATAACGATCACTTATCAATAGCTCTCTTTATAACAAGTGGTATATACAATATTTTATAAAATTTACACAAATCAAAGAGAACAAACTAACAAAATTCTTCTCTTATAACGTCTCACCATCGTTCTCATTAAAAGCTAAAAGATTAAAACTTTGTATCATATGAGGTGGTAAAGGCGCGACGATATCCAATAGACCTCCTGAAGGATGAGGAATACGAATACGACGTGCATGAAGGTGAAGGCGATTTTGAATTCCTCCTGGTAACTTCCAATTATTATCAGAAAAAAAATATTTTGAATCACCAATAATAGGATGATCCACATGAGCAGCATGTACACGTAGTTGATGTGTTCTACCAGTATAAGGTTCCATTTCAAGCCACGAAAGTGTGCGCCCTCGCGTATCTAAAACGCGATAATAGGAAATAGCATGATAAGAATCTGGCTCCCCATGTTCACAAACCCGCATTTTATCGCCCTGCGGAACCATTTCCTTAACCATCCATGTTGAAATTTTATCCTGCTTTTTTTTAGGTACACCCCTAACCAATGCCCAATAAATCTTTTTCGTTTCCCTCGCTCTAAAAGCAGCTGTCAAAGCCTGTGCAGCCCCCCTTGATCGCGCAACAATGAGCACACCTGATGTTTCACGATCAAGGCGATGAACCAAACGCGGTTTTTCACCTTTTTTATTGCGCCATACTTCAAGCATACTATCAACATGACGTGTCAAGCCAGAACCTCCTTGTACAGCTAAACCAGCTGGTTTGTTAAAAACGAAAACCTTTGGATCCTCGTAGAGCAGCATTTTTTTCAAAATGGTTCCATCATCCTGTTCCCGAAGTGTTTTATCTGTTATAGGAAGGCTTTTCTTGTGATCAACAGACAAAGGCGGTACACGGACAACTTGCCCCACAAGAAGACGTGTATCAGCTTTAACACGCCCTCCATCAATTCGTATCTGACCAGAACGCAGCAATTTTTGTAAATGTCCAAATCCAAGTCCTGGATAATGCACTTTAAACCAACGATCTAAGCGCATTCCACTCTCGTCTACTTCAACCTTTTTTATTTCTACACCTGCCACGAAAGCTCCTTTGTCAAATAATTTTATTGACCTGTTTTTGCATCCTATCTTTATATCGTATTTTACCGAACTGACTTTATCACACCATATTACAATCAGTATTCAAAATTGCATTTTCTTATCGTTCAAATTTTATTAGCTCAAATATGAGCGATTATAAGAATCAACAACCTTTGTCTTGTAGAGATAATCACCTGTGTCCTTATTCAAAACCTATGCTCGTGTCCTCGCTTATTTAAACAGAGAAAAAAATGCATCTTTCTTGATCTGTAGTGCTAATGTTGTGTTGGCTATTATCACCATTGCGGAATCTATTTTATTTGGGCATGTCATTGACTCTATTGCAGAAAAATCAGGCATTGTTCTTACCCTCACAATTTGGGTATGTTTTGGTCTTTCTCATATTATTGCTTATGTCCTTGTTGCTCGCAGTGCTGACCGCTTGGTACATAAATGCCGCTTATCTTGTTTTAACTGAATCTTTCGAACGTATTATCGCCATGCCTTTAACCTGGCATCAACAGCGCGGAACTTCTAACACTCTTCATACCCTCTTACGTGCTGTAGACTCTATGTCAACCATATGGCTTGATTTTATGCGCCAACATCTCTCGACTTTTGTCGCATTATTCATTCTTATCCCAATAGCCTTTAACATGAATTGGCGTCTTTCAACAGTCTTGGTTGTGCTCGCCATTATTTATGTATTGATTGCACATTTAGTAATGCGAAAAACAAAAGACGGACAAGCTGCTGTAGAGTGCTACCATCATAACCTTTTTAAACATATCAGTGATTCACTCTCTAATGTTTCCGTTGTACAAAGCTACAACCGAATAAAGGAAGAAACTTTCATATTGCATCAACATACTAACGATCTTCTTAAAGTACAAAATCCTGTTCTCAATTGGTGGGCTCTTGCAAGTGGCTTAAACCGTATGGCCTCAACCATTTCAATAGTTTGTGTCCTTCTTCTTGGAGCTTTTTTTGTAACAAAAGGCCAATTACGTGTAGGTGAAGTCGTTGCTTTTGTAGGATTTGCACAATTAATGATTAATCGTCTTGATCAAATGAGTAATTTCATTAATTTAACCGTATCTTCACAAACAAAACTACAAGAATTTTTTACAATGGAGGACTCAACTTTTCATATCAATGAACCTAAAAATCTCCCTTTTCTCCAAAATGTTAAGGGTGCAATACAATTCCACCATGTTACCTATAAATTTCCAAATTCTTCCCAAGGTGTTTTTGACATTTCATTCGAGGTTAAGGCAGGGCAAACTGTTGCGATTGTGGGACCAACAGGGGCTGGCAAAACACCATTAATCAATTTATTGCAACGTGTATACGACCCTACATTTGGACATATCTTTACTGACGGAATAGATATATGCTCCATTAACCGTGAATCCTTAGGTAATTCTCTAGCAACAGTGTTTCAAGCTGCTGGTCTTTTCAACCGTAGTATATACGACAATATCGCGATAGGAAAAGCAACTACAACGGACGAAGAACTTTATGAAGCAGCAAAAATAGCTTCCGCCCATGATTTTATTCTGAAAAAATCAATCTTTACGATACAATGGTTGGCGAGCGAGGCATTCAATTGTCAGGCGGAGAGAAACAGCGATTAGCAATTGCACGTGCTGTTTTTAAAAATGCACCCATTCTCATTCTAGATGAAGCAACCAGTGCTCTTGATGTTGAAACAGAGGCACGCGTTAAAGATGCTCTTGAGAGCATAAGCCACAACCACACCACTTTTATTATAGCACATCGCCTTTCAACAATACGCAATGCTGATGTTGTGTTATTTTTAGAACATGGTCACTTAATTGAAAAAGGAAGCTTTCAAGAATTGATTGATAAAGGTGGATGTTTTTATAAACTCTTAAAAGTCAGCGGTTTGACAATCAATAAACCGATAGAAAGAAAAGATAAAAACGTGATCTCCTTACATGAAGCCATGGCTTCATAAAAAAACCTCTCCACCTTTAAGCAAGAAATATGCCTAAAATACAAACTGCTTCCTCTTAAAAAAAAGAGAAAGGCTAAGCAATACAAATAACCAAGCAGAAATTAACCTTCAAGAGCAGCTTTTAATGCTGCGAGTGCTTCACCAGCCTTACTTCCTTCAGGACCACCAGCCTGCGCCATATCAGGACGACCACCACCGCCTTGACCGCCAAGAACACCTGAAACAATACGCACCAAATCAACAGCATGCAGCCTATTAGTTAAGTCATCAGTAACACCAACAACAACACTACCCTTGCCATTCTCTGAAATACTGATAAAAGCAACTATCCCAGATCCAATCTGTTTCTTGCCAGAATCCACTAATGCTTTAAGATCCCGAGAAGAAATATTGCTCACAATACGTCCCATAAAAGAAATGCCATTGATGATGATAATATCTTTTTGATCACTTTGTGTTGTTTCTCCACTTAATACCATTTTCTTTCGTACATTATTCAACTCTTTCTCAAGTTTACAGCGATAATCAAGTAAAGACCGAACGCGTTCTTCTATATCAAAAGAAGAAGTTTTTAAAAGGTCAGCAATTTCACGTATACGCTCATCTTGGCGACTAAGATAAAGGCGTGCTGCTGTGCCTGTTAAAGCCTCAATGCGACGCACTCCAGCCGCTACAGAACTTTCAGAAATAATACGAATCAAACCAATATCCCCTGTTCTCTCGACGTGTGTTCCCCCACAAAGTTCAATTGACCAGTGCTTTTTTAATCCTTCTTGTTCAAGCTGATTCCCCATAGCAACAACACGCACTTCATCACCATATTTTTCACCAAATAATGCTATCGCTCCTTCAGAAATTGCATCATCCACGAACATGAGGCGTGTTATTACCCTAGTATTTTGCAAAACAATGTCATTAGCTAAATCTTCTATTTTTTTCAATTCTTTTGAAGAAACTGATTTTGAATGAGAAAAATCAAAACGTAAACGATCTGGCAACACAAGAGAACCCTTTTGAGTAACATGAGGCCCTAATGTTTGACGTAAAGCTTCGTGTAATAAATGAGTAGCAGAATGATTTGCACGAATTTTTTTACGACGAACAACATCAACCGTCAATTCTACACAATCAGACGTCTTTGCCTGACCAGATTTAACTTCACCAATATGGATAAAAACACCATTAGCCTTTTTCTGGGTATCATACACTTCAAAAACAAAATTTTCACCTGAAATGATACCACTATCACCAATCTGCCCACCAGATTCACCATAAAAAGGTGTCTGATTCAAAATAAGAATAGCTTTCTGTCCTGAAGAAATATGATGAACAATTTTACCATCATACACAAGAGCTGTAAGAATCCCTTTAGCTTTTTCCGTTTCATAACCCAAAAATTCTGTAGCCCCTACCTGATCATAAACAGAAAACCAAATTGCCTCTGTTATAGCTTCACCAGAACCAGACCAATTGGCACGTGCTTCTTCTTTCTGACGCTCCATCGCTTTATAAAAGGTATCAACATCCACAGATATACCACGACGTCGAAGAACATCTTCTGTCAAATCAAGCGGAAAACCATAGGTATCATAAAGTTTAAAAGCAACTTCACCATTAAAATGGTCTCCTTGTTTAAGAGTACTGCTTGCTTCATTCAATAAACCAAGTCCCCGTTCAAGAGTTTTACGAAAACGTATTTCTTCTAATTTTAAAATTTCTGAAATCAAAGATTCAGCCCGCACTAATTCAGGATAAGCTTGTCCCATTTCACAAATTAAAGCAGGTAAAAGACGCCACATTAAAGGTTCTTTAGCACCAAGAAGATGCGCATGACGCATAGCGCGACGCATAATACGACGCAAAACATATCCTCTTCCTTCATTGGAAGGAAGAACACCATCAGCAATCAAAAATGCCGACGAGCGGAGATGATCAGCAATAACACGATGGCTCACAACAAAATCACCTATTGCCTTAACCCCTGTTATTTCTTGCGATGCACTAATTAATGCCCGAAAAAGATCAATATCATAATTATCATGAACACCCTGTAAAACAGCAGCAATGCGCTCTAACCCCATACCAGTGTCAATAGAAGGATGAGGCAATTCAACACGTTCTTCCTTACTCAGCTGTTCATACTGCATGAAGACAAGATTCCAAATCTCAATAAAGCGATCTCCATCTTCATCAGCACTTCCAGGAGGCCCTCCCCGAATTCCATCACCATGATCATAAAAAATTTCGGAACAAGGACCACAAGGTCCGGTATCTCCCATCGCCCAAAAATTATCAGCTGTCGCAATACGGATAATTTTTTCATCTGGAAGACCTGAAATTTTACGCCATAATTCAGCAGCCACATCATCATTATGATAAACTGTTACCAATAATTTATCCTTTGAAAGACAAAATTCCTTTGTTAAAAGATTCCATGATAAAAAAATGGATTCTTCTTTAAAATAATCACCAAAAGAGAAATTACCCAGCATTTCAAAAAATGTATGATGGCGTGCTGTATAGCCAACATTGTCAAGATCATTATGCTTTCCACCCGCACGAACACATTTTTGTGCAGTTGTTGCCTGTGTATAAGAACGCTGTTCAAGTCCAGTAAAAACATTTTTAAACTGTACCATTCCTGCATTTGTAAACATGAGTGTAGGATCATTACGCGGAACAAGTGGGCTAGAAGAAAGAACTTTATGCCCATTAAGATGGAAATAATCTAAAAAAGTTGACCGTATGCTATTAACGCTGACCATATTGACACCTGAAGAGGATAGCATAAGACTATCCCACTACCTTCATTAAATATTCTCTTTGCCATGCTTAAAGCTGATTTAATCAAAAAGTGGCCTGTTTATT
Organism: Bartonella alsatica; assembly: GCF_013388295.1. Taxonomy (NCBI): domain Bacteria; kingdom Pseudomonadati; phylum Pseudomonadota; class Alphaproteobacteria; order Hyphomicrobiales; family Bartonellaceae; genus Bartonella; species Bartonella alsatica. The sequence goes on from NZ_CP058235.1 coordinate 214,305, forward strand.
CAAAAAATAAAAGACCTTATGCCTAAAAGCTCAAACAAGTAAAAACAGAAAAATTCTAAATGAAGGAATTATCCTTTAAACAAAGATTCCATCAAATTACTTCATCGCTTTCTGTATTGTCTGTCCCTGCATTTTCTAACAGTTCAATAGCAATCAAACCAGCATTTTGGCGCAAAGCTGTCTCAATTTCTGTAGCTATTTCTGCATGTTCACGTAAAAATTGCTTAGCATTTTCTCGCCCCTGTCCTAATCGTTGAGAATTATAAGAAAACCACGCACCTGATTTTTCCACAATACCAACCTTGACACCTAAATCAATCAATTCACCTAATTTAGAAATGCCTTCACCATAAATAATGTCAAACTCAACTTGCTTAAACGGAGGAGCCAATTTATTTTTAACCACTTTAACACGTGTCTGATTACCAACGATCATATCCCGATCTTTAATAGATCCAATGCGACGAATATCCAATCGAACAGAAGCATAAAATTTCAAAGCATTCCCACCCGTTGTCGTTTCAGGAGAACCAAACATGACACCAATTTTCATACGAATTTGATTAATAAAAATCACCATACAGTTAGAACGAAAAATGGAAGCTGTTAATTTTCGCAAAGCTTTACTCATCAATCGCGCCTGTAATCCAGGCAAAGCATCACCCATTTCACCATCAATTTCCGCACGCGGTGTCAAAGCAGCTACTGAATCAACAACAAGCACATCAACCGCACCAGAACGAACAAGCGTCTCTGTAATTTCCAATGCTTGTTCACCAGTATCTGGTTGAGAAATAAACAAATTTTCCAAATCAACACCAAGCTTACGCGCATAAATAGGATCAAGCGCATGCTCCGCATCAATAAAAGCACAAACCCCACCATTCTTCTGTGCCTCAGCAATAGCATGAAGAGCTAATGTTGTCTTTCCAGAACTCTCTGGTCCATAAATCTCAACAATACGCCCCTTTGGCAATCCACCAACACCCAAAGCAATATCCAAAGATAATGAACCTGTTGGAATTGTTTCAATTTCAACAACTTGCTCTTTTTGCCCAAGACGCATAATTGAGCCTTTACCGAAAGAACGTTCAATTTGTAAGAGAGCAGCATCGAGAGCTTTTGTTTTATCCACGATTATATCCTTGATCGATTCACAATAATCCAGAGTCTAGTGTACACTGTTATTTTAGCGTAACTAAAGTCTTGAATTGAGATTTTCACAGACTATTTCCATTTCTATTCCGACATTGTGTCCACAACATATCAATTACCATAATAAAAAGAGTAGTATTCCTTGTTTCATGACACAAAACACGCCCCAACAAAACTCTTTCCTATAAAAGAGAGAAGCTTGATACATTTATATCTCTCCTCTAAAAAAGAAACAATGTAAATCTCAATATGGTATTTTATACATGGCTCTTCTTATATCTCTGTTATAAGTACTTAAGAGATAAAAGTTATAAGTACTTAAGAGATAAAACCTCTTAACTTCATTCCCACTATTAATAACCTGAAAATTCATCCCACCCAAAACCGCAGTAAACCATTTATAATTGAAATCACAAAACAACTCAATGTATTAAAATTCAACGAAGATTTCTTAAATTTGATTTTTAAGCGTATATGAATCTTCATAGACAAAAAGAAAAACTTTTTATTCTATGAGATAAATAAGCATTTAAGACATGATCTAAACCATTATAGAATTATCATTCCCTTAACTGATGTAAAACAAGTTTCAAGACTAATAAAAAAAATTTGTCTCAGCTAAAATTTCATTTTTGATTGGCTCGTTTTTTACGTAATTGCTTCCACCACTCAAGACGCTTCGCAATCTCACGCTCAAAACCACGTTCTCGTGGTTGATAAAAATTTTGGCGTCCAAGTTTTTCAGGAAAATATTCCTGTCCTGAAAAAGCATCTGGTTCATCATGGTCATAACGGTAACCATGCCCATATCCTTCTTCCTTCATAAATTTTGTAGGTGCATTAAGAATATGCTTAGGAGGAGGCAAGGAGCCATTTTTGTGCGCGCAATGCATAGCTGCCTTATATGCAAGATATATCGCGTTTGATTTTGGTGCAGTTGCAATATAAAGACATGCTTGTGCCAAAGCCAACTCTCCTTCTGGTGATCCTAAATAATCATACGCTTCCCTCGCAGCATTACAAATGACCAGAGCTTGCGGATCTGCCAAACCTATATCTTCAACAGCCATACGAACTAACCTTCGCCCAATATAGGAAGGATCTTCACCGGCATCAAACATACGCGCTAAATAATAAAGTGCAGCATCAGGATCAGATCCACGAACTGATTTATGCAAAGCTGAAATGAGATTATAGTGGCCATCTCCCCTTTTATCATAAATCGGAGCACGACGTTGTATGATTTTTTGCAAAGTGACAGTATCAAATATTTCGCCTGTTTGTGCAGCAGTACACCAAATTTCCTCTGCCAATGTCAACGCTACCCTTGCATCTCCGTCAGACATCTCTATCAAAGCATCTCTGGCATCATCATCCAAAGGAAGAAGCATTCCTTCTACTTCTTCAGCACGCTTCAAAAGCATACCTAAACTTTCATTATCATGTGGAAAAAATGTCAAAACACGTGCACGAGAAAGAAGAGCAGCATTAAGCTCAAATGAAGGATTCTCCGTTGTTGCTCCTATAAGAATAACAGTACCATCTTCCATAACCGGAAGAAAACTATCCTGCTGAGCGCGATTAAATCGATGAATTTCATCGACAAATAAAACTGTTTGCTGTCCAGACATAAAATGAGTCCGAGCCTTTTCAAAAATCTTTTTAAGCTCAGAAACTCCGGTAAAAATAGCAGAAACTTGCTCAAAAACAAATTTTTTTTCAAGCGCTAATAAGCGTGCTACCGTTGTTTTTCCCGTTCCTGGAGGCCCCCAAAAAATCATCGAACTCACTGAACTAGTCGCCAGCATACGTGAGAGTACTCCCTTCTCCCCAACCAAGTGTTTTTGTCCCATTACAGCATTGAGAGAACGAGGACGCATTCTTTCTGCAAGTGGCCGATTTTTATGAACTTGGAAATCAAAACTTGAAGTAAAAAAATCTTTATTCAAAAAAAACCTCAGCGAATAAACTGGCGAATATACATACCATCACGTTCATATTCCAATTGCCATACACGTGGACGACCTTGCATAAGAATCTTTTTCAACTGATTAACTGTTTGAATTTTATGACCATTCACAACACGTAAAATATCTCCTGGACGAAAAATCCCTGCAGCATTGCTCATCTCATCAAGATTGGTAATCACAACACCTCTTGCAGATATAGGTAGATGAAAACGTCGACTATTTTGCGGTGTCAAATCTAATACTTCAGCACCAGAAAGAGGACCTTCATCAGTAATCTTTTCAGCATTTGAAAATGCAGATTCCGGTATCGATGAAACGGTTATATGCGTGTTTAAAATTTTTCCACCTCGAAAATATTCTAAAACAAGGCTGTGCCCAATACCAGATGTCATCAAACGATATCCAAGACCATCTGGACTATCAACGCGCACTCCTTGCACACTCAAAATAACATCGCCCACTTTCAAACCAGCTTTTGCAGCAGGACTATTTTTGACAACGTCGATAACAAGAGCTCCATAGGGACGTTCTAAACCTAAACCACCCGCAATATCAGGTGTAACATTTTGAAAAGACGCACCAATGTAAGGCGGTACAAAATATTTTCCACCACGTCTAACAGTATCAAGCATCACTTTTACAAGATTCGCTGGAATGGCAAAACCAATCCCTACAGAACCACCTGAACGCGAATAAATAGCCGTATTAATCCCAATTAATTGTCCTTTCATATCAATCAAAGCTCCACCAGAATTCCCTGGATTAATGGCAGCATCTGTTTGAATAAAAAAATCAAAATCAGAAATACCAACACGTGTACGCGCTTGCGCTGAAACAATACCACTTGTGACCGTTTGACCAACACCAAAAGGATTACCAATTGCTAAGACAAGATCACCAACTTCAACTGCATCAGAATCCCCCAATGCAAGAGCGGGGAATTGCACACTTTTTGCATCAATTTCAAGTACAGCAATATCCGTTGCCTCATCTTTTAGCATAATCCTACTTTCAAATTCCCGCCCATCAGAAAGAGCAACTTTAATTTCGTTTGCATCCTTAATTACATGGTAATTAGTAACGACCAAACCACGCGTATCAACAATCACTCCAGACCCTAATGAAGATTGCTTACGTACAGGCAAATTATTTTGAAAACGACCAAAAAATTGTTCAAAAAATGGATCCCCTTCAAAAGGTGAACGTGCTCTGATTTGCCGAGCTGCATAAATATTTACAACAGATGGAATAGTCTTTTTAACTAAAGGAGCAAACGAAAGAGTAATTTCTTTTTGTGTTTGCGGTATTTGAGCATATGCACAATGAAACGATATATGGGACATAATAGCAAAAAAGAGCCACGCCAAAAAAGAATACTTCATTAATCACTCCTCAAAATAATCCACTCTTTATATTAACAGGATAAGAAATCTTCTCATCATCCATAAGCTCAAGGTTTCCATTAATATTTATAATGAAGAAAAAAACAACTATTTGAACAATAAATATTATAAAAATCAAATAACTCAATATTTTTCAACTTTCTCTCATGTTTATCTATAACACAAAACTGACTCTGAAGTGCCCATTAAAAAAACCGCCCGTAAAAGGCGGTTTCCTAAAATTTAACAGAAAAAATACTTTATTTTTACGAAGAAACTTCTTTTTGATTTGCAGCATCCTCCGTACGCACACGGTCTACAGCACCCTTCGCATCAATATCACGATCAACAAACTCTATAACAGCCATGGGAGCATTATCGCCAGTACGAAACCCTGCTTTCATAATACGCAAATATCCACCATTGCGCGACGCATAACGTGGTGCAAGCGTATCAAATAATTTTGCCACCTTTCCCCCATCACGAAGTGCTGCAATTGCTTGTCGACGCGCGTGTAAACCTCCACGCTTACCAAGCGTTACTAACTTTTCAACAATAGGGCGAATTTCTTTAGCCTTTGGAAGAGTTGTCAAAATCTGCTCATGTTCGATCAGCGAAATTGCCATATTAGCAAACATCGCTTTACGATGACTGGCAGTCCGATTTAACTTGCGGCCTGACTTGCTATGTCGCATGAGCCTTCTCCTTAAATTCTAGTTTTAATACTGATCTTCATAGCGTTTTGCAAGATCATCAATGTTTTCAGGTGGCCATGCAGGAACTTCCATACCAAGATGCAATCCCATACATGCTAAAACTTCTTTAATCTCATTTAACGACTTGCGTCCAAAGTTCGGTGTACGAAGCATTTCAGCTTCTGTCTTCTGAATAAGATCACCAATATAGACAATATTATCATTCTTAAGACAATTCGCCGAACGAACTGAAAGTTCTAACTCATCCACTTTCTTGAGAAGCGCAGGATTAAAAGCAAGCTCTGAATCAGATTCTTCAACAATTTCCTTTTGAGGCTCCTCAAAATTAACAAACAACGATAATTGATCTTGAAGAATACGCGCTGCAAAAGCAACAGCATCTTCTCCATTAACAGCACCATTTGTTTCAATGGTGAGCGTTAATTTATCGTAGTCCAGAACTTGACCTTCACGTGTATTTTCTACTTTATAGGATACTTTACGAATTGGTGAATAAAGACTGTCAACTGGGATAAGACCTATTCGTCCATCATCAGCACAATTGCGATCAGATGGAACATACCCCTTCCCTGTATTGACAATAAACTCCATACGAATTTCAGCACCCTCATCAAGAGTGCAGATAACATGCTCTGGATTCAGAATTTCCATATCTCCAACAGTACTGATATCCCCAGCTCTTACAACACCAGGACCCTCTTTATAAATAACAACCCGTTTAGGCCCCTCTTCTTCCATACGAAGCGCAATTTCCTTTATATTAAGAATAATATCTGTAACATCTTCACGAACACCCGGAATTGATGAAAATTCGTGTAACACACCATCAATCTGCACAGCAGTAATTGCAGCACCACGAAGCGACGATAATAATACACGACGAAGCGCATTCCCTAATGTTAAGCCAAAACCACGCTCAAGAGGTTCAGCAATTACGCTCAAAATATTTGGATTATCATGCGTACAAAATTCAACCTTATTGGGTTTAATCAGTTCTTGCCAGTTTTTCTGGATCATATCTTTATTCCCGTTCTTTACTTCCGCTACCATTCACTCGTAACGGCTAATGTGAACATCAGAAGAGCTTCTGATAACAAAAAACAATACCCAATTAAACGCGCCGCCTTTTTCGTGGACGACATCCATTATGAGGAATTGGTGTGACATCACGAATGGAAGTAATGACAAAACCAACAGATTGCAACGCACGCAAAGCGGACTCACGACCTGACCCAGGACCACAAACCTCAACCTCCAACGAACGCATACCATGCTCCTGCGCTTTTCTAGCACAATCTTCTGCAGCAACCTGAGCCGCAAAAGGTGTAGATTTCCGAGAGCCTTTAAACCCCTGAGCCCCAGCAGATGACCAAGCAATTGTATTTCCTTGAGCATCAGTAATGGTAATCATTGTATTGTTAAATGTTGAATTGATATGTACAACACCTGATGAAATATTTTTGCGCTCGCGACGACGAACACGTGTGGCTTCCTTGGCCATATGCTTCCTTTCAACGATCTCCTCACTGCCGTAACACCAACAGCTCCACCCTTTTTGTTCTTGTTAAAAAATTTAACAATAAAGAGAATATAAAAACAAGATTCTTTTTCTAAAAAAGAATTTACTTTTTCTTACCAGCAATTGCTTTAGCTGGCCCCTTACGCGTACGTGCATTTGTATGTGTACGTTGCCCTCGAACAGGCAAGGAACGACGGTGACGCAAACCACGATAACAACCAAGATCCATCAAACGCTTAACATTCATGGCAACCTCACGGCGAAGATCTCCCTCAACTTGATAACCTTGATCTATCGCTTCACGAATTTGCAATACTTCCGCATCTGAAAGTTCATGCACACGACATCCCACGGGAATACCAACCTTTTTAATAATTTCTTGAGCAAATTTTGGTCCAATCCCGTGGATATATTGAAGCGCAACAATTACACGCTTATTTGTCGGGATATTGACGCCAGCAATACGAGCCACGCCTACTCTCCTTGATCATGTTGACAATTAAACATAAAATACCCAATGCACCTTATAGAAAAAACGTCCCAGCATAAATATACTGCGAATCCAATTATTTTACTGAATAAATAAAATCACTTCTGATAGATTTTAGTGAAAAAGTCAATACTTTTCATTTATTCCTAAAAAATTCCTTATTGCAAAAAACTTCTAATCACATGTGATACCTCAGTAACATCCATCATTCCATCAACCACTTTCAATAATCCTCTTTCTGAATAAAATTTCGATAGAGGAATTGTTTTTTCACGATATTCTACTAATCGCTTCGCAAAAGCAACAGAATTATCATCTGAACGAACCTGATCACCAGTAGCTATTGCTTCTTTAACGCGTTTTTTCATCCGCTCAATCAACACATCTTCATCAACACTCAATTCGATAACAGCATCAAGCTGCATATTCTTTGAGTACAAAATCTGTTGCAATGCTTCTGCCTGTCCTACAGTCCGTGGATATCCATCTAAGATAAAACCGTTTACACAATCATTTTGGTCAATTCGATCCGATACAATTTGATTGACAATATCATCAGAAACCAAAGCCCCAGAACTCATAATAGCTTTAGCTTTTTTACCAATTTCGGTCTCTTTAGAAATAACTTCACGCAACATATCACCTGTTGATAACTGAGGAATATTATACACCTTCGTCAACATTTTAGCTTGTGTACCTTTTCCAGCTCCAGGAGGACCTAAAAGAATAACCTTCATCGATTCCTTTTACCTCCACGAAGTTTTGACTTTTTAATCAACCCTTCATATTGGTGCGCAATAAGATATCCTTGAATTTGAGCAACTGTATCAAGCGTAACAGTAACAACAATTAACAAAGATGTCCCCCCAAGATAAAAAGGAACCTGTAGTGCAGATATCATAAATTCAGGTAACAAACAAACCAAAATAATATAAACTGCCCCCACGACAGTAATACGTGTCAAAACATAATCAATGTATTCAGCCGTACGTTCACCAGGACGGATGCCTGGGATAAAACCAGAATGCTTTTTTAACTGATCTGCTGTATCACTTGGATTAAACACAATAGCCGTATAAAAAAAGCAAAAAAACGCCATTAAAAGCGCATAAACAATCATATAAAGTGGCTGCCCATGATTAAGAGAATAAGAAACAGCCTGAATCCATTGTGGCATTTTATCAGAAAAATTATTAATAGTTGCAGGCAATAATAACAAAGATGAAGCAAAAATTGGCGGAATAACACCGGCAGTATTCAGTTTTAAAGGGAGATGTGACATATCTCCTTGAAAAATTTGATTACCAACTTGACGTTTAGGATATTGTATAAGGATTCGCCGCTGCGCACGTTCTACAAAAACAATAATTCCTATAACAGAAATAACAATAAAAAAGATTCCTATTAACAAAAAAGTCGATAAATCAGCCTGACTATGAGCAGTTAAAAGTTGAGCAAAGGTGGAAGGGAGATTAGCCACGATACCTGTAAAAATAATAAGAGAAACTCCATTACCAACACCACGAGATGTAATTTGCTCACCAAGCCACATTAAAAACATCGTTCCACCAACAAGTGTAATAACGGAAGAAATACGAAACATAACCCCTGGTTCTATAACAATTTGAAGCCCTGTACCTATACCTGTTTCAAGTGCAACCGCGATACCAAATGCTTGTAAAATCGCTAACACTACTGTTACATACCGAGTATACTGATTAATAATCTTACGACCAACTTCTCCCTCTTTTTTAAGAGTTTCCAACGAAGGAATAACTGAGGTTAGCAATTGCACAATAATTGATGCCGATATATAAGGCATAATTCCCAATGCAAAAATTGCCATCCGTCCAACAGCACCTCCAGCAAACATATTAAACAATCCCAAAACACCAGATGCATGATGTTCAAATGTCTGCCGTAAAGAATCAATATTAATACCAGGAAGAGAAATATAAGTACCAAAACGATAGACAAGAAGCGCAGCTAGAGTAAACCAAATGCGTTTTTTTAATTCGGTTGCACGTGAAAAAGTACCAAAGTTTATATTGGAAGCAAATTGCTCTGCTGCTGATGCCATAAAACGTCTCCAGTCTACACCCCAGTTCTTAAACTCACAGAAGTATAACTTTAAAAATTCATACTGTCATACACACATAAATGCAAAATTTAAATACCTCTCCATAAAAGATACCTTGAAATGAAATCTCTTCACAACTTTATTTATATGAAAAGAATTCATTGAACAGGCTCAGGAAAAATAACCTGACCACCTACTTTCTCAATCTTAATACGAGCAGCTTGAGAAGCACCAGAAACATGAAATACAATCTTAGCTTTTAATTCACCATCAGAAAGAAGACGCACTCCATTCTTCACACGACGAATAATACCAGCTTCTTTTAGTGCAATAATATCAACAGGCTTTTCAATATTTAATTTACCTGCATCAACCGCCAACTGAACACGTCCCAGCGAAACTTCGTTATAAGTTTTGGAAAAAAAATTTCTAAATCCACGCTTTGGCAAACGACGATAGATAGGCATTTGCCCACCTTCAAAACCATTAAGTGAAACACCAGAACGTGATCTTTGCCCTTTTACACCACGACCACCAGTTTTACCAGTACCAGAACCAATACCACGGCCAACACGTTTACGATCTTTTGCTGCGCCTTTACGATCACGTAGTTCATTGAGTTTCATATCTTATACTCCCGCAACCTTTAATCTTCATCTATAATGCGAACAAGATGACGAACTTTAGCAATCATACCCCGCACACAAAGCGTATCTTTTAAAATACGCCGCCTCCGCATTTTATTTAATCCAAGCCCTTTTAAGGTTGAGCGTTGAACCCGTGAATTCCGAATGGGACTTCCAATTTGTTCTATCGTCACAGTTTTATCACTCTGAGATTTCTTCTGAACCATTTCTTAATTCCTTTTCTGACAATCTCAGAAACTAACTTTCTGCATCAACTAAATGCCGACGACGCGCCTGTAAAGTCGAATATTTTATTCCACGTTGAGCCGCAATATCCCTAGGATGCATTTGATGTTTTAATGCTTCAAATGTCGCCCGTACCATATTATAAGGATTAGATGAACCTAGTGATTTTGCAACAACATCTTGTATACCAAGAGTTTCAAAAATAGCACGCATGGGTCCACCAGCAATAATACCGGTACCAGCAGAAGCCGAACGTAACAAAACACGACCAGCTCCGTGCCGTCCTTCAAGATCATGATGCAATGTTCGCCCAGACCGGAGCGGAACATAAATCATCCCACGCTTTGCAGCTTCTGTAGCTTTACGAACTGCTTCTGGTACTTCACGAGCTTTACCATGGCCAAAACCTACACGCCCTTTTTGATCTCCAACAACAACAAGAGCAGCAAAACCAAAACGCCGACCACCCTTCACAACTTTAGCAACACGATTAATATGAACAAGCCTATCGACAAATTCACCATCACGTTCATCTCGCTCACCACGCTCTTTCTGTGCCATTCCTCATTCCTTTTTCTTTTCCGGAAGCACGCTAACAAAGTCCCATCACTAAATCAGAGGAACTTACACGAAACACCCTAAAATTTTCTTACTCAAATTTCCAAATAAAATAATTTAGAAACTCAAACCACCCTCACGAGCAGCTTCAGCCAAAGCTTTTACTCTACCATGGTAAACATATGCTCCACGGTCAAAAACTACCTCATTAACACCAGCTTGCTTTGCACGTTCAGCAATCAATTTACCAACAGCAAAAGCTGCTTCTTTATCAGCTCCACTTTTTAACACTTTTTTCAAATCACCTTCAAGAGTAGACGCCGAAACAAGAGTACACCCATGCAAATCATCGATAATTTGAGCATAGATATTCTGATTTGAACGGTAAACACTAAGACGTGGACGACCACTAGAAACCATTTTAATTCGACGACGAACACGCCGCGCACGACGCTGGATAATGTCTTTAGATGAAGTCATAATACAAAATCCTTACTTCTTTTTACCTTCTTTACGGAAGATGTGCTCATCAGCATGCTTAACACCTTTACCCTTGTAAGGCTCAGGTCTACGATATTCACGAATTTCTGCTGCGACTTGCCCAACTTGCTGCTTATTAATTCCAGAAATAACAATTTCTGTAGGCTTAGGAACTGTTACAGTAACACCCGAAGGCACTTTATAAATCACATCGTGTGAAAAACCTAATGATAACTGAATATCCCTACCCTGCAAAGCAGCACGATAACCAACCCCGTTGATCTCTAACCTCTTTTCAAAACCATCCTTCACACCACAAAAAATATTTTCAATCATTGAGCGCGACATACCCCATTTAGAGCGAGCATCTTTTGATTGATCCCGTGGAGAAACCGATATAGCATTATCCTCAAATTTCACTATGACTTCATCATTCACGACATAACTCAGCTCACCTTTTGGACCTTTTGCTTTAACAAGCTGACCTTCAACAGTTGCTGTAACCCCAGAAGGAATTGAAATGGGCTTTTTACCAATACGAGACATTGCTTTAACCTACTTTTCTTCTGTTTTCTTACAATAACTTAGAAAACACGACAAAGGAGTTCTCCACCGACATTTTGTTCACGCGCCTCATGATCAGCTATAACTCCTTTAGGAGTTGATAAAATAGAAATACCAAGTCCATTTGCCACTTGAGGAAGCGATTTAGCAGAAACATACACACGACGCCCTGGCTTTGAAACACGTGAAATATCACGAATAGCAGCTAATCCTTCAAAATATTTTAACTCTATTTCAATTTCAGACTTCCCATCACCTAAATGGATCTGATTATATCCGCGAATGTAACCTTCTGACTGAAGAACATCAAGAACGCGCGCACGAAGTTTGGAAGAAGGCGTAACCACTTTGCTTTTTTTACGACTAAGTGCATTACGAATACGTGCCAACATATCACCAAGAGGATCAGACATAGACATTGATAATCTCCTCTCACCAACTAGACTTAACAATGCCCGGAATATGTCCGATAGAACCAAGTTCACGCAATGCAATCCGCGACATTTTTAATTTACGATAATAAGCCCGAGGACGCCCTGAAACTTCACAGCGATTACGAACACGAACTTTTGCAGAATTACGTGGCAACTCTGCCAATTGAACAGAGGCCCTAAAACGTTCTTCCAGAGAAATCTTCTGATCCATAACAATCTCTTTTAAACGCGCACGACGCGCAGCATAACGCTTTACCATCATTTCACGACGCTTATTTTTTTCAACGGCACTTACTTTAGCCATAATTTACCTCACTACATTTGCCGTTACGAACGAAAAGGAAAATTAAAAGCACGCAACAATTCACGTGCCTCATCATCCGTTTTTGCTGTCGTGCAAACGATAATATCCATGCCCCAAATTTGATCAACTTTATCATAGTTAATTTCTGGAAACACAATGTGCTCTTTAATACCCATAGCAAAATTACCACGACCATCAAAGCTTTTTGGATTCAAACCACGAAAATCACGAACGCGTGGAAGCGCAATCGTAATAAGACGATCTAAAAACTCAAACATACGATCTTTACGCAATGTAACCTTAGCCCCAAGCGGCATTCCTTCACGAACCTTAAAGGTCGCAATAGAATTACGTGCACGAGTAACAACAGCCTTCTGACCTGTTATTAATCCTAAATCCTCAGCAGCAAAAGAAGGTTTTTTGGAATCAGCATTTGCCTCCCCAATCCCCATATTAATCACAATTTTATCAACCCGCGGAATTTGCATTACATTCTTATAATGAAATTTTTCTTGAAGGATTTTACGAACAACCTCAAAATAATGCGTCTTCATGCGTGGTGTTTGTTTTTCTTCAGCCATTAATCAATTCTCCTGAACGCTTGGCAAAACGAACTTTATTACCTTCTGCATTCATACGAAAACCTACACGTGTAGGCTTACCATCTTTAGGATCAGCAATCGCCAAATTAGATAAATGAATAGGAGCCTCTTTAGAGATAATTCCTGCTTCTTGCTTTTGTGTCTGACGTTGATGGCGTTTAATCATATTAACACCACGAACAAAAGCCTTATTCTCCTTTGGATTCAGTTTAATTACCTCACCACTACTTCCTTTATCCTTACCGGATAAAACAACAACTTTATCACCTTTTCGAATCTTCTGCATAACATTTACTCCTTATAACACTTCAGGAGCGAGCGAGATGATCTTCATATGGTTTCTACCACGAAGCTCGCGAGGAACTGGTCCAAAGATACGTGTACCGATCGGCTCTTTTTTATTATCCACCAAAACAGCAGCATTACTATCAAAACGAATAACACTACCATCTGTGCGACGAATATCTTTAGCAGTACGAACAACTACAGCTTTCATCACATCACCTTTTTTAACACGACCGCGAGGAATAGCATCTTTGACCGAAACAACAATAATGTCACCGACTGAAGCATATTTCCGCTTTGAACCGCCCAATACTTTGATGCACATGACACGACGGGCACCAGAATTATCGGCAACATCGAGGTTTGTTTGCATCTGAATCATAACTGGCCACCTTCTCTTAACGCTTACATCCGGTCGTGTCTTTGACACATCCGGATTTGTCTGCCAAATAACGATAAAGCTATTGTTCTCAAATCTACCAATAGAAACAAAATCATTATTAAACTTTAAAACAATAAACTTACTTAACTATGTTACACTGCCTTTAACAACAATCCAACGTTTATCTTTCGAAATTGGTCTAGATTCCTGAATAGAAATTTGATCCCCAATCTTAAACTGATTATTCTCGTCATGCGCTTTATACTTTTTAGACTGCCGAACGGTTTTCTTGAGAAGTGGATGAGAATAACGACGCTCCACTTTAACAACCACAGTCTTATCACTTTTGTCGCTAACGACAACACCCTGCAAAATGCGTTTAGGCATCTCTGATTTCCTTAAACTTACTTTCATTTATCTTCTGACGAAGAAAAGTTTTAACACGCGCAATATCACGGCGAACCTGCTTAACACGTGCAGTCTTTTCTAATTGGCCTGTTGCCTTTTGAAAGCGCAAATTAAACTGCTCTTTCTTTAACTTAGCCAATTCATCTTTCATTTGATCGAGCGTTTGCGCCCGTAATTCTGTGGCTCTCATCACTTAACCTTTTTATTCAGCGATACGCTGGATGAAACGTGTTTTCACAGGCAACTTTGCAGCACCCAACCTCAATGCTTCACGTGCTACATCTTCAGGAACTCCATCAAGCTCAAACATGATACGCCCAGGAGCAACACGAGCAGCCCAATAATCTACACTTCCCTTACCCTTACCCATACGAACCTCCGTCGGCTTAGATGTAACCGGAAGATCTGGAAAAATACGAATCCACACACGACCAGACCGTTTCATATAGCGCGTAATCGCACGACGCGCCGCTTCAATTTGGCGAGCAGTAATCCGCTCTGGCTCGACAGCCTTCAAACCGTAAGCACCGAAGTTTAAGTCTACCCCCCCCTTCGAAACACCACGAATACGGCCCTTGAACTGTTTACGGAACTTTGTGCGCTTTGGCTGCAACATTGCTCTCTACTCCAAACTTTAACCTAATCATAAAAACTAAGCGCTTTCACGGCGACGCCCTGACGAAGAACCGGAATGATCAGCTTCCGTAGCGCGACGTTCCGAAGCCATCGGATCATGTTCGAGAATCTCACCCTTAAAAACCCAAACCTTAACACCACAAATACCATAAGCAGTCTTAGCTTCCGCTGTACCGTAATCAACATCAGAACGCAACGTATGAAGTGGAACACGACCTTCACGATACCATTCCATACGAGCAATTTCAGCACCACCAAGACGACCAGAACAGTTAATACGAATTCCCTCTGCCCCAAGACGCATAGCAGATTGAACTGCTCGCTTCATCGCACGCCGAAAAGCAACACGGCGCTCTAACTGCTGTGCAATTGACTGCGCAATAATTGTAGCATCAATTTCCGGCTTACGAATCTCCACAATATTCAGTGAAGTCTCAGCATTTGTCATTTCCGAAAGTTTACGACGCAACTTCTCGATATCAGCACCTTTTTTACCAATAATCAAACCGGGACGCGCTGAATGAATCGTTATACGACACTTCTTATGGGGACGCTCAATGACAACCTTTGAAATAGCTGCTTGCTTCAACTCTTCAAGAACATACAAACGAATTCTTAAATCCTCATGAAGAAGACGCCCATATTCACCACTATCAGCATACCAACGGGAATCCCAGGTCCGATTAACTCCAAGACGAAGTCCTATTGGATTGATCTTCTGACCCATTATGCGGCCTCCACTTTCTCGGTAACTTCACGAACAATAATAGTAAGATGCGAAAACGGACGTTCAATCCGACTTGCACGTCCACGACCGCGAACATGAAAACGTTTCATCACTATCGACTTACCGACATAAGCTTCTGCAACAATGAGCGAATCAATATCAAGATCATGGTTATTTTCTGCATTTGCAATCGCTGATTCAAGAGTCTTTTTCACAGTCCCAGCAATACGTTTACGTGAAAAATTTAAATCAGCTAATGCCACATTAACTTTCTTACCACGAATCATCGCAGCTACCAAATTAAGTTTCTGTGGACTAACACGAATCGTCCGCGCAACAGCTTTCGCCTCATTATCTTTAAGCTGGCGCGGAACTTTAGCTTTTCCCATTCCTATTTCCTCTTCGCTTTCTTATCTGCACCATGCCCATAATAAGTCCGGGTGGGAGCAAACTCACCAAACTTATGCCCAACCATCTCTTCAGAAACAGAAACAGGAATATGCTTATTGCCGTTGTAAACACCAAAAGTCAAACCAACAAATTGTGGTAAAATAGTAGAGCGACGACTCCATATTTTTATAACTTCATTGCGCCCACTCGCACGGACCTTCTCTGCTTTTTCAAGAAGATAGCCGTCAACAAACGGACCTTTCCACACTGAACGAACCACTTCAGACTACCTTTCTCATTTCTTGCGCTGATGACGCGTACGCATAATAAACTTATCGGTGGCTTTATTGGAGCGCGTACGCTTACCCTTCGTAGGTTTACCCCAAGGAGACACTGGATGACGCCCCCCCGATGTACGTCCCTCACCACCACCATGTGGATGATCAACTGGGTTCATAGCAACGCCACGAACATGCGGACGCTTACCACGCCAACGTGACCGACCTGCCTTACCATCATTAATATTCCCATGATCAGGATTTGAAACAGCACCAACGGTTGCAAAACAACTGCTAGACACCAAACGCTGCTCTCCGGAATTAAGACGAAGAATAGCCATTCCTTGATCTCGTCCAACCAACTGTGCATAAGTACCAGCTGAACGCGCAATCTGACCACCCTTTCCAGGTTTTATTTCAACATTATGAATAATCGTACCCACCGGCATATTACCGAGCGGCATAGCATTTCCTGGTTTAACATCAACATTTGAACCAGCTATTATAGAATCGCCAACATCAAGACGTTGTGGCGCAATAATATAACTCAATTGCCCATCCTCATAGCGAATTAGTGCAATAAAAGCAGTGCGATTTGGATCATATTCCAAACGCTCAACTTTCGCAAAAACATTGCGCTTAAGACGCTTAAAATCAACAAACCGATAGCTACGCTTATGACCACCACCCTGAAACCGAGCAGTAACACGACCATGATTATTACGCCCACCTTTTGATGACAAACCTTCAGTCAGTGTTTTTACAGATTTCCCCTTATAAAGACATGAACGATCTACAATAACAAGCTGACGCTGCCCCGACGTAGTTGGATTAAACTGCTTAAGTGCCATTATTTTATCTCCGAGCCTCTTTAAAGACCTGTCGAAACATCGATAGACTGACCACTCGCCAGTGTCACGATCGCTTTCTTGACATCACTCTGCCGACCAACAATACCCTTAAAACGCTTCACTTTGCCCTTACGGACTAACGTGTTAACTGCTTTCACTTTTACACTAAAAAGCGCTTCAACAGCAGCTTTAATTTCAGGTTTCGTCGCTCTCGGCGCAACATTAAAAGCAACTTGATTATATTCAGAAATCATAGTCGATTTTTCAGTAATAACTGGACTAATAATTATATCATAATGCCGAAGATCTATCATTTAAAACGCTCCTCAAGAGCCTCGACAGCTGCTTTTGATAAAACAAGTTTGCTGCGACGCAAAATATCATAAACATTAATACCTTGAATTGGTAAAATATCAATATTAGGAATATTCGATGCTGCTCTAGAAAAATTAATATCAATATCTCTACCACCAATTAAGAGAGCATTATTGAATCCAAGCTTAGAAAAACAAGAAACAAGCACCTTGGTTTTAACATCCTTAATGCTCATCTCATCAACTACAATTAAATTCTTTTCCTTTAATTTCGCTGATAAAGCAAAACGCAACCCAAGTGCACGAATTTTTTTAGGAAGATCATGCGTATGACTACGAACCACTGGACCATGTGCTTTACCACCACCACGAAACTGTGGCGCACGAGCAGAGGAGTGTCGAGCACGTCCTGTTCCTTTTTGTTTAAACATCTTTGCCCCTGTTCGTGATACATCAGATCGCCCCTGAGATTGATGAGTCCCTTGCTGACGATGTGCAAGTTGCCAACGAACAACACGTTGTAGAATATCCTCACGTGGAACAAGACCAAAAATAGCATCAGAAACTTTCAACTTACCAGCTTCATCCCCATCAAGGGTTTTAATTACAAGATCCATTACACGGCTCCCTCAGATTCAGAGGTCTCCATCATCGGAGTAATCATTTCCGCTTTCTCCTTTGCAAGATGGCGAATACCAGCAGGCTTCGGTACATTATCAGGAAGAGGTTTTTTTACAGCATCCCGCACCAAAATCCAAGCACCTTTAGAGCCAGAAACAGAACCACGTACTAAAATCAAACCACGTTCAATATCTGTAGAAACGATCTCAATATTCTGCGTGGTTACACGCACCTGCCCCATATGGCCAGCCATCTTCTTCCCTTTAAACACTTTACCTGGATCTTGACATTGCCCTGTCGAACCATGCGCACGATGTGTAATTGAATTACCATGTGAAGCACGATGACCACCAAAATTATGACGCTTCATAACACCAGCAAAACCCTTACCGATACTCGTACCTGTCACATCAACCCTCTGCCCTGGAACAAAATGCTCCACTGTAATCTCAGTACCAACATCAAGAAGATTATCGGGACTCACACGAAATTCTGCCATTTTAGCCTTCGGTTCAACAGAAGCTTTAGCAAAATGCCCACGAAGCGGTCGCGAAGTATTTTTTATTTTAGCAAATCCTACACCTAACTGAACAGCAGTATAACCATTCTTTTCAACTGTACGCTGAGCCACAACTTGACAATTCTCCAAACGAAGTACTGTTACTGGCACATGCTCACCAGCTTTATTATAAATACGGGTCATGCCCAACTTCTGTGCTATTACACCTGAACGCATCGGGTCTGTTCCTTCTGTCCTCAAACCTCAGAGCTTAATTTCTACATCAACACCAGCAGAAAGATCGAGTTTCATAAGAGCATCTACTGTTTGCGGTGTTGGATCAACAATATCAAGAAGACGTTTATGTGTACGCATTTCAAACTGCTCACGGCTCTTCTTATCAATGTGTGGTCCACGATTGACCGTAAACTTCTCAATCCGCGTTGGAAGTGGAATAGGACCACGGACATTTGCACCAGTACGCTTAGCAGTCGACACGATTTCACGTGTCGATGCATCAAGAATTCTGTGGTCAAACGCTTTCAAGCGAATGCGGATATTTTGATTGTTCATGCTCTTTTATTTCCCTGTCATGCAAAACACCTTTAACAGCAAAGGCACTTTTCACTAACCTTTATTTACTCAATGATCTTAGAAACGATACCTGCACCAACAGTACGACCACCTTCACGAATAGCGAAGCGAAGCTTCTCTTCCATTGCAATCGGAACAATCAAAGAGACATCCATCGCAACATTATCACCAGGCATAACCATCTCCGTTCCTTCTGGAAGTGTAACAATTCCCGTCACATCCGTAGTACGGAAATAAAACTGAGGTCGATAATTCGTGAAAAATGGAGTATGACGCCCTCCTTCATCTTTTGTTAAAATGTAGGCCTCTGCTTTAAATCTTGTATGAGGAGTAACCGAACCAGGCTTTGCCAAAACCTGTCCACGCTCAACCCCTTCACGATCAACCCCACGAAGCAGTGCTCCAATATTATCTCCTGCTTGACCTTGATCTAAAAGCTTGCGGAACATTTCAACACCTGTAACCGTCGTCTTAGAAGTCGGACGTATGCCAATAATCTCGATTTCCTCACCAACCTTAATAACACCACGCTCAACACGACCTGTTACAACCGTCCCACGGCCTGAAATTGAAAAAACATCTTCTATCGGCATTAAAAATGGCTGATCAACTGGTCGCTCAGGTGTCGGTATATAATTATCAACTTCACTCATCAAAAGACGAACTGCATCTTCCCCAATGCTTTTATCTTTATCTTCAAGAGCTGCTAACGCAGAACCTTTTACTATCGGTATATCGTCTCCGGGAAAGTCATATTTTGACAATAGCTCACGCACTTCAAGCTCAACAAGCTCCAAAAGCTCAGCATCATCAACTTGATCAACCTTATTAAGAAAAACAACAATCGCCGGAACACCTACCTGACGTGCTAGCAAAATATGTTCACGTGTCTGAGGCATCGGACCATCAGCAGCAGAAACAACCAAAATCGCTCCATCCATCTGCGCTGCTCCTGTGATCATGTTTTTTACATAATCCGCGTGCCCAGGGCAATCAACATGTGCATAGTGCCGTTTCTCTGTTTCATACTCAACATGCGCTGTAGAAATGGTAATTCCGCGTGCACGTTCCTCTGGTGCAGCATCAATTTGGTCATACGCTTTAAATTCACCAAAATATTTCGTAATCGCTGCTGTCAACGAGGTCTTCCCATGATCAACGTGACCTATCGTTCCTATATTAACATGCGGCTTCGTACGTTCAAATTTGCTCTTTGCCATTTGAGCTCTCCATTTTCCATCCAAGTCAAGGACTAAGTTAAAATTAATGACTTAAAAATCATGCGTATTTTTTCTGAATCTCCAAAGCAACAGCCGAAGGGACAGGTTCGTAATGATCAAACTGCATTGTATATTGCGCACGCCCTTGACTCATCGAACGAAGATTATTTACATAACCAAACATGTTCGCCAAAGGAACCATTGCATTCACAACTGTAGCAATACCACGAGTCTCAGTTCCTGAAATTTGACCACGACGAGAATTTAGATCACCAATGACATCACCAACATAATCTTCTGGAGTCACAACCTCTACCTTCATAATTGGCTCGAGAAGCTGTGCACCAGCCTTCTTTGCTCCATCACGAAAAGCTGCACGAGCAGCAATTTCAAAAGCCAAAACGGAAGAATCAACATCGTGATAACCACCATCGATCAGAGTAGCCTTTACACCAAGCATAGGAAACCCTGCAAGAGGCCCTGATCCCATAACACTTTCAATCCCTTTTTGAACACCAGGGATATATTCTTTGGGAACAGCACCTCCAACAACTTTCGACTCAAAAACAAAATCATCGCCCTCGTGAGGTTCAAAAATAATCTTTACACGAGCAAACTGTCCCGCACCACCAGATTGCTTCTTATGCGTATAATCAATTTCTGCCATTTTGGTAATCGTTTCACGATAAGCAACTTGAGGCTGCCCAATATTTGCCTCAACTTTAAACTCACGCCGCATACGATCAACAATAATATCAAGATGGAGCTCACCCATTCCAGCTATAATAGTTTGCCCTGATTCCTCATCAGATTTTACACGGAATGAAGGATCTTCAGCAGCTAAACGATTCAGTGCAATACCCATCTTTTCCTGATCTGCTTTCGTTTTGGGCTCAATAGCAATCTCAATAACAGGCTCTGGAAAATCCATCCGTTCCAAAATAATAGGCTTTAGAGGATCACAAAGAGTATCACCTGTTGTCGTTTCTTTAAGCCCTGCAAGAGCAACAATATCACCAGCAAATGCTTCCTCAATATCCTCACGAGAATTTGAATGCATTTGAAGCATACGGCCCAGGCGCTCCCTTTTCCTCTTCACAGTATTTTCTAGAGAAACACCCTTCTGAACCTTACCAGAATAAACACGACAGAAAGTTAATGACCCAACAAAAGGATCATTCATAATCTTAAAAGCAAGCATGGAAAGCGGAGCATCATCCGAAGATTCGCGCGTTGTCTCAGATTCAGTCTTCACATCTATACCACTAATGGCCGGAACATCAACCGGAGAAGGAAGATAAGAAACAACAGCATCCAAAAGTGGCTGAACACCCTTATTTTTAAAAGCTGTCCCACAAAGAACCGGATGAAACTGAACCTCTATTGTCCCCTTACGGATCAGAGCAATAAGCTGTTCATTAGTCGGCATAACACCTTCTAAATAAGCCTCTGTCGCAGATTCCTCGACCTCAACTGCCATCTCAATTAATTTTTCACGATATTCTTCCGCCTTCTCCTTCAAATCGGAGGGAATCTCACTAACTACCGCTGAAGCACCGATGGAACCATCCCATTTCAATGCCTTCATCTCAACAAGATCAATGACACCTTCGAAATCATTTTCAGCACCGATTGGTAACTGCAAAACAAGCGCTTTAGCCCCTAACCGAGAACCAACCATTTCTACACTACGATAAAAATCAGCACCGATCTTATCCATCTTATTAACAAAAACCATGCGTGGCACACGATATTTCTCAGCCTGCCTCCAAACAGTTTCCGTCTGAGGCTCAACACCAGCATTTGCATCCAATAAAGCTATCGCCCCATCAAGAACACGCAAAGAACGCTCAACCTCAATAGTAAAATCAACGTGCCCTGGTGTATCAATGATATTAAAACGCCGTTTACGTCCATCACGCCCTTCCCAAAAAGTCGTCGTCGCAGCAGATGTAATCGTAATACCACGCTCTTGCTCTTGCTCCATCCAATCCATCGTAGAAGCACCATCATGAGTTTCACCAATTTTATGATTCTTACCCGTATAGAACAAAATACGCTCAGTCATCGTGGTCTTACCAGCATCAATATGCGCCATAATACCAAAATTACGATAGTCTTCAATTTTATATTCGCGAGCCATTACATTTGCCTTAAGTCTTAAACATACCTACCAGCGATAATGAGAGAATGCACGATTAGCTTCAGCCATACGATGGACATCCTCACGCTTCTTTACTGCAGAACCACGATTATTAGCCGCATCCATCAATTCACCAGAAAGACGATCAATCATTGTTGCTTCATTCCGCCCACGTGCCGCTGAAATTAACCAACGAATAGCAAGAGCCTGACGACGACCAGGGCGAACATCAATTGGAACCTGATAAGTAGCACCACCAACACGACGAGAACGGACCTCAATATGAGGAGCGACATTTTCTAACGCTTGATGAAACAGAGCCACAGGATCTATTTTCACTTTCTTCTCCACCACCTCAAGCGCACCATAGACAATACGCTCAGCAACTGACTTTTTACCATCAAACATAATGGCATTCATAAATTTCGTAATAACCAAATCACCAAATTTAGGATCCGGATTAATTTCACGTTTTTCTGCTCTATGGCGACGGGACATGGGCTTTGTCTCTCAATATTATTTTGGACGCTTTGCGCCATACTTTGAACGGCGCTGTTTACGATTCTTGACACCCTGCGTATCAAGCAAACCACGAATAATGTGATAGCGAACTCCTGGCAAATCTTTCACACGACCACCCCTAATCATTACAACAGAGTGCTCTTGAAGATTATGCCCCTCTCCAGGAATATAACCAATCACCTCGAATCCATTTGTTAAACGGACTTTAGCAACTTTCCGAAGCGCAGAATTGGGTTTCTTGGGTGTCGTTGTATAGACACGCGTACAAACACCACGCTTCTGTGGATTCGATTGAAGTGCAGGAACCTTATTGCGCTTAACTGGCACAACACGCGGCTTGCGAATCAACTGGTTTACGGTAGGCATGTAACCTTCCTCTTTTTGATTTTCTTCTCACCCTTTTGGGCTTTTTCTATTTCATCTATTCCGATAAAATCGGAGCAAATACTTAAACTCACACACAAAATCGGGCAGCACTGCGAAAACAGCTTACCCGATTACAAGCAGAGAAGGCAATAGCCTTTTGCACTAGCATTTGCTTTTAATCTTTAAAACAAAACCCGTTTGAATGACCCTTTGGATGAACACTCAAAACCGCTTATCATTCTCACATCGGTTATAGTACTTTCTAATAGCGAGAACACATACATTCGTCAAGAACTAAACATCAGAAAGTTTTTAAAAATGAAAATAAATTAATCATACACTTTGAATTTGGCTTTTACAGAAGTTCTTGATAAATGAAATCCTCATAGTAATATCTCTAACCATAATATAATATTGTGGATATGTCTAATATGTCTATAAGAATACTTGAACGCAGCAATTTAACCAATTGCACAGGTGATATTTAAGATGAATACCATGAAAATAGTAACTTGGAATATTGCTGGAATAAAAGCAAGACATGAAACATTATACCAATGGCTACAGCAAAACCAGCCCGACGTAGTCTGTCTACAAGAAACTAAAAGTACTGATGAAAATTTTCCACGCAATGCAATTGAAGGATTAGGTTATCACATAGAAACACACGGACAAAAAAATTTTAATGGCGTTGCGATTCTCTCTAAAAAAACACCTGATGAAGTTGTCCGAGGATTACCAGGCAATGATAATGATGAACAAACACGCTACATTGAAGCCGTTTATTCAACAAATAAAGGTGTTATCCGTATTGCATCCTTCTATTTGCCGAATGGAAACCCTGTAAAAAGCGAAAGATATCTTTATAAAATGGAATGGATGGAAAGATTGTATGCACATGCAAAATTATTGCTTACATACGAAGAACCTCTTATCCTAGCTGGTGATTATAATGTCATTCCCACCCCATTAGATGCAAAAAATCCTCAAGAGTGGAGTCATAATGCCTTATTTCTTCCACAAATAAGACAGGCATTCCAACGTATTATCTATTTAGGTTTTTATGACGCTATTCGTAACGTCACAGAAGCCCCCTCATACAGCTTCTGGGATTTTCAAGCTAATGCGTGGCGCAAAAATAATGGGATTCGTATTGACCACTTACTATTATCACCAGAAGCTGTCGATCAACTTATTTGCGCTTATAGCCAAACAGAAGTAAGAGGATATAAAAAACCATCGGATCATACTCCCGTTTGGGCTCACCTTAATTCCAATTAAGAATAAAGTACTTGGACTTTAATTAAAATAAAAAATATCCCAACTAGAATATAAATGTGCTAAACGGTACGTGACGATATATCTCAAGCTAAAAATAAAAACGAAAAATTGTAAATGAATGGAGGACATAATGAAACAATCACTGTTAATTTTTATTGCAGTAATTGCCATTGGGCTGACAAGTGTCGCACGTGCCGGTAATGACACACTTGAAAAAATAAAAAGAACAGGAGAAATTACCCTAGGTGTTCGTGAATCATCAGGTCTAGCCTATGCCCTTGGTAATGATAAATATGTAGGTTTCCATACAGAAATGGCAGAGCGTATTATTGACGATATTTCAAAAAAAATTGGTAAACCGATTAAAATTCGTTATATTCCCATCACATCACAAAATAGAATCCCTCTCTTGAAAAATAATACCTATGATTTTGAATGTGGCTCAACAACAAATGATGTTGCCCGTAGTAAAGAAGCTGCATTTGCTTATACCACTTATGTAGAAGAAGTTAGAATTGCCGTAAAGAAAAACTCTAATATTAAATCTCTTGCCGATTTAAACGGAAAAATAGTCGCTACCACCACCGGTACAACGTCTGTCCGCCTTATCCGTAAAAATAAACGTGCCAAAAATATTCATTTTAAAGTTGTGAAAGGTAAAGACCACGGAGACAGCTTTTTATTATTAGAATCTGGCCGCGCAGATGCATTTATTATGGATGCTTCAATTCTTGCTGGACATATTGCCAAATCGAAAAACCCATCCGATTATGTCATCCTTGATACAGTACTTTCAGTCGAACCCATTGCTTGTATGCTCCGATTAAATGACAAAAAATTTGAACAAATAATCAATGATAGTATCATACGCCAAATTAAAGACGAATCACTTGCAAAACTTTATGATAAATGGTTTATGAAACCAACTCCGCCTACAAATATTATTGTTAACCTTCCCTTATCTAAAACAACAAAATATGCCTGGGAACATCCAAACAATAAGCCTCGCGAAGAATACTTAGATAATAACCTGTAGAATTCGAAAAAGGATAACCACGTTCTTTGAAAATTGAGTGTGGTTATATTTTAGTTCGTTTTTTTATAAATTCAGCATATTTAAATACGGTTGATTTATTCTACTATTTTACAGATACTTAAATTTAGGAAATATTAATGGACTTTTCTTTCCTTTGTAAAGATGATCTTAATCAAACACTCGTGGTTGGATGCTTTGGAACTCCTGGTGTGAATCATACCTATTTAGATACGCTACTTGATAGCTTCAAAAATACAGTTATATTATCCGTCTCTTCATTGATCTTAGCTGTATTCTTGGGTATCATTATAGGGACAATACGCACTCTACCAAATACTTCCATCAGCCGTTGCTTGTTGCGTACTATTGGAAGTATCTGGGTGGAAATTATGCGTAACATTCCTTTACTTGTACAAGTGTTTTTATGGTATTTTGTTGTGCCTAAAGTTTATCCACCAGCGATGAACTTTTCACCTATTCTCTTAATAACATGTGCCTTAGGATTTTTTACATCTGCCCGTATTGCAGAACAAGTTCGCTCTGGTATTGAAGCAATTCCTTCTGGACAACGTTATGCAGCTATGGCACTGGGATTTACAACCTATCAAGTTTATCGCTATATCATATTACCACGTGCTACGCGCACAATCATGCCTCCGCTTACTTCAGAAGCAATGGGAATTGTGAAAAATTCATCCATAGCATTCGCTGTTTCACTAAACGAACTGATGCAATTTCAATACCAAACAATTGAAGAAGTAAGCCATGTTTACGAGAATTATCTCATTGTCACGATTCTTTACATCATTATATCTTTATTTATATTCACCATTATGACAATAATTGAGCAAATGCTCAAGATACCTAATTTTCAAACAGAGGAACACAGAATATGATAAATTCCATAACCTCCAAGTTTGAATTTTTTTCTCCTTTCAATTTTTCAGATTTCGATTTTTCATTTTTTACTTTTGATATATTCTATTCTTATATTCTATCAGGGTTACTCTTTAGTATTTTTCTAACTCTTTTTGCAACAATACTAGGACTTATTTTCGGTACACTCTTAGCAATGATGCGGCTTTCTTCTATAAAATTGGTCTCTTGGCTTGCAATAATTTATATAACTGCTATGCGCTCAATACCACTTGTTATGGTTATCTTATGGTTTTTTGTACTTCTACCTTTCATAACTGGAACATCAATCGGTGCAAATAAATCAGCACTCATTACCTTTACCGCATTTGAAACTGCATATTTTGCTGAGATTATGCGCGCCGGTATAAACTCTATTTCACAAGGACAAAAACAGGCAGGGCAAGCTCTTGGAATGACATATTGGCAAAATATGTACATCGTAATTCTTCCTCAAGCTTTTAGAGACATGTTGCCAATTTTTTTAACACAAGTGATTATTCTTTTTCAGGACACAACACTTGTTTATGCAATTAGCGGCAATAGCCTCTTGAACGGTTTTGATATTGTTGCTAACAATTTCGGCGTAAAGCAAGAAGCTTATGTCTTGGCAGCTATTTTCTATTTTGCTATCTGTTTTACATTGTCGCAGATAGTTTTATATCTACAGAAAAAAATATCCATTATCCGCTAACAGGAAAAAAATGTCTACGCATATGATCGAAATAAAAAATGTTTCCAATTGGTATGGTGAAATTAATGTCCTTAAAGATTGCTCTACCAATATTAACAAAGGCGAAGTCGTTGTAGTTTGTGGGCCCTCAGGCTCAGGAAAATCAACACTTATTAAAACAATTAATGCCCTTGTACCTTTTCAAAAAGGTGAAATTTGGATTAATGGAGTCCCAGTTCATTCAAAGCAGACAAATCTGTCTAAATTACGTAGTCACGTAGGAATGGTATTTCAACACTTTGAGCTTTTTCCACATTTATCTGTCACAGAAAATTTAACAATAGCACAAATTAAAGTTCTAAAACGCAGTAAGAAAGAAGCACTTGAACGTGGCTTGTTATATCTTGAACGCGTTGGACTGATTGAACATAAAAATAAATACCCTGGTCAACTTTCCGGAGGTCAACAACAACGTGTTGCTATTGCACGTGCATTAACTATGGATCCACTCGTGATGCTTTTTGATGAACCCACATCTGCTCTAGATCCTGAAATGGTAGGTGAAGTACTAGATGTTATGATCAGTTTAGCTGAAGAAGGTATGACGATGATTTGTGTAACACACGAAATGGGTTTTGCTCAAAAAGTATCAGAGCGTATTATTTTCATGGATCAAGGAAAAATTCTCGAAGATTGTTCATCCGAAGAGTTCTTCTCTGCCCCTCAAGCCAGAACACCGCGTACACAAGAGTTTTTGTCTAAAATTCTCAGCCATTAATCATTACATGATGAAGACAAAAATTTTTCTCTCTTTAAACTCGAATAAGAGGTAAAATTTTGTTATTAAGAAATCCACGAAACGTTGTAATAATATATTCAGAAACTATTATTTTTTAGAATATCATCAACCAGAGACATTGCCTTACGTCGTTCAAATTCATCACAAATGTTAAAAGCACGCTTTTGTAGAGGATAAATCCAATTACGATCTTTTGCATTAGCTTTTTCATAGGCCGCAGTTAACATCGCGACACCGCGAATTGTTTTTCCTGCCTGAAAAAGCATATTTCCAAGCATTGCTTGAGCAGGAGGATTTCCTTTCCTTGCTGAAAGTTGAAACCACCGTGCTGCCTGTACAAGGTTTTTTTCTCTTCCCTCTCCTTTTAAAAATATTTTTCCTAGTTGATACTGAGCTTTAGGATTTCCATAATTCACCGCAGCTTGCATATAAAGATTAGCAGCATAAAAAGAATTAGGTTTTACGGGTGATTGAGGAATACCTTTTTTTATATATCCTGCAAGTTTAACCAACGCATCAGAAACATAACTTTCACTCTCTGAGCCAAGATCAGCACCTTTTTCAACGACATATGCAAAAAAATTATATGCTTTATAATCATCTTTAGGTACACCATCACCATCTGCATAGATATGGCCAAGTTTCCAATTCGCACCAATATGCCCCATACTAGCTGCACAACGTAATGCTGAAATAGCCAGATTTATTTGCCCATTTTTATAAGCAGACATACCACGTTTCAAAAAATAAAATGAATTATCAGCAGCATTCTTCGAGCTATTTATATCTATTCCATAAGCAGCAGAAAAAGATCCTCCCCAAATAATAATAATTGCGGCTCTTTTTAATACCTTAAATATGTTTACCATCTAAAAATCCCCCCCTTATCTCAGTTTTATGATTACATGTACTCCAAATTTCTTTATATACACTGGAAATTTTCTTTTCAGTAAGAGAGAAAAAAATATTTTAAAACTAGTATTTTAACAAAAAAGGCAAATAAATAGAAATCGCCCCAAATATCTAATTAAAAGAATGTCTTACTTTTGTATACAAGAACTTAATTTTTAAGCATAAATGAGCAGTACAATAATATAAAGTCTCCACGAAAGAAGTAAAAAGTCGAAATCACGCCAATCTCTCTAAAGCAACAGATATTTTCTTCTGTACCGCACGCAATTCTATAATTCTGTTACGTTCAATCTCAATAATTTCAGATTTTGCATTTGCGATAAAGTTAGGATTGTTTAGTTTAAGCAATATTTTTTTAATATCCTGCTCAATTTTACTAACATTTTTCATTAAACGAGCGCGTTCAACTTCCAAATCAATCAACTGCTCCAATGGTAAACAAAAAACCGCCTCTCCCACAATCATTTGTGCCGAAACAACTGGAACTCTATCAGAGAAATCAATAGATTCAATACGCGCCAACTTTTTAAGAAGAGTATCATAAAGTTTCACACGCTTTTGCGTTAATTCTCCACCTTCTACAATAACAAGAGGTGCTAGCGTACCAGCTGGAATATTCATCTCAAAACGCACAGATCGAATCTCACTGACAACATCAATAAGCCAATTAATATCAGAGGCAGCTTTTTCATCTACAAATATTTCCTCTGGCCATGATACCAATGCCAGCATATCCTCACGCTTCATACCTGGCGTTTCTGTAAGAGACCACAACTCCTCCGTCATATGAGGCATAAAAGGATGAAGAAGTTTATAAACTACATCCAAAACAAAAGCAGTACATGCCTGAGTCTCATTTTTAGCATCCTCATTGGAATCTTGAAATATCGGTTTGAGAAGCTCCAAATACCAATCACATAATATATTCCAAATAAAGCGGTAGAGTACGCTAGCAGACTCATTAAACTTATAATTTTCAATGCCAACAGTCACTGCCGAAATAGTTTTAGATAACTCTGTTAAAATCCAACGATTAAGCGTAAGCTTTGCTTTTTCTGGCTTAAAAGCTGGATCATGTTTAACACCATTCATCTGTGCAAAGCGGGTGGCATTCCATAATTTCGTAGCAAAATTACGATAGCCTGCAACACGGGAAGGGTCCAGTTTAACATCACGACCTTGTGCTGCCATAACAGCCAAAGTAAAACGGAGTGCATCTGCACTATATTTTTCAATGAGCTCCAATGGGTTAATAATATTTCCCTTCGATTTTGACATCTTTGCTCCCTTCTGATCTCGAACGAGAGCGTGCACATAAACCGTTGGGAAGGGAACCTCACCCATAAAGTGAAGTCCCATCATCATCATACGAGCAACCCAGAAAAAAATAATATCAAAACCTGTAACAGATAGAGATGTTGGATAAAAAGTAGCTAATTCAGGTGTTTTGTTTGGCCAACCTAGTGTTGAAAAAGGCCAAAGTGCGGATGAAAACCATGTATCCAAAACATCTTGATCACGGGTTAATTCCACCACTCTACCATAATGGGAGAGAGCCGAAGCTAAAGCTTCTTCTTCACTTTTTTCAACAAAAATCTTGCCATCAGGACCATACCAAGCCGGTATCTGGTGCCCCCACCATAATTGACGTGAAATGCACCAAGGTTGAATATTTTGCATCCAATTGAAATAAGTTTTCTCCCAACTATCAGGAACAAATCGCGTTTTCCCTTGATGAACAGCCTCTATCGCTGGTTTTGCTAACTCTGCAGCATGAACATACCACTGATCTGTCAAGAATGGTTCAATAGGCACCCCGCTGCGATCCCCATGAGGAACAGTATGTGGATGATCTTCAACAGCTGCTAAATATCCTCTCTCTTCCAACAAAGAAACAATCCGATTGCGTGCAAAAAAACGATCACATTGATCTAAATTTTCTACTAATAGGTTTAATCCATCGGATAAAGTTAAACCATCGAAAAATGCTTCATTCTCACGGAGAAAAATCTCAGCTTTTTCTGTAAAAATATTAATTAAACGTAGATTATTGCGCTGCCCTACTTCAAAATCATTAAAATCATGTGCTGGGGTAATTTTTACAGCACCACTCCCCTCATCAGGATTTGCATAAGTATCACCAACAATTAATAATCTACGTTCAACAAGCGGTAAAAGAGCATTTTGACCTATAAGATCTTTATAACGATCATCTTCAGGATTAACCGCAATTCCTGTATCACCAAGCATTGTTTCTGGGCGTGTTGTTGCAACCGTTATAAAAGTTGTAGCATCATTTGGATCAAAAATTTTACCTTCAAGTGGATATCTAAAGTGCCACAAATAGCCTTTGATTTCTCTTTGCTCAACTTCAAGATCCGAAATAGCCGTTAATAATTTTGGATCCCAATTAACGAGACGTTTATCCTTATATATCAACCCTTGCTTATAAAGCGTGACAAAAACTTCGCGAACAGCTTGAGATAACCCTTCATCCATTGTAAACCGCTCACGCGACCAATCACACGAAATACCAAGACGGCGCAACTGATTCGCAATAATTCCTCCAGTTTCGTAACGCCATTCCCAAATACGCTCAACAAATTTTTCTCTACCCATTTCTTGACGCGTTGGCTCTTGTCGCTCTGCAAGTTGACGCTCAACAATCATTTGCGTTGCAATTCCTGCATGATCCATACCAGGCTGCCACAACACATTTTTGCCACGCATCCGCTGAAACCTGACTACAATGTCTTGAATTGTTGTATTAAGTGCGTGGCCCATATGAAGTGAGCCCGTAACATTGGGAGGTGGAAGCATAACACAAAAAGGTTCTGCATCACTTTTTGCACCCGCTCCCGCTTCAAAAGCACCACGAGCCTCCCACCTCTTTGCAACCCGTTGCTCTATAGAAGCAGCATCATAGTTTTTTTCTAACATTCTACTCACCCATAACGCCGCTGAAAATTAATATATGATCTAAAACGCGATCATACTATCCTACAAGGCCTACTTATTCACAGTACACCTGCAAAGCTGTAAACAAAATTCTTATAAAATAAAATGAAAATTGAAAAAAGCAATAAAAAGCAAATAGTTAAGATGATTTCTTAATTGCCTTGACAATCTCTTCACGTAAAATTTTCTCAAGCAAAACAGGCAATTTACCCTGTAACCACTCTGCTACAGCTGGACGCAAGACATCCTTTGCAATCTTCTCAGCAGAAGAAATACAATATTCAGATAACTCCACATGACCAACCTCTATATTCTCCGACTGGGAGAAATGTGCCTTATCACTATATTCTTTTGTTTTATGAACAGAACTCTGCTCTTCAAAAGAAAGCTTTACCTTTTGCATATCTACACCAACTGCATTATTTTCTGCTTCTATATTCTCTTTTTGCGTTAAAGAAAAATCCTGTTTCTCAGAAGAAAGGCCAATACGATCAGCTAAAGCTTTCATTGCATCATCAACTGATAAGGTTGTATCATAAGCTCCCTCTGACGCTGCTGCTGAATGATCCGCAGAAGCATTCACTGCTACACCGCCATTTAAAAAGTGATCAGGTTGAACCGAATTTTCTTCGATTATTTCACGAATAGATGTCAAAATTTCATCCATACTCGGTTCACGTAATACGCTTGAACTCTGTACCATACTTTAAAACCTCTCAATGATGCAACAACAAACAGAATCATTCTTTAGTGTAAGCAAAAGAATAATAAGATCAACATGCTTCCCTCTATATTTCCAAACACAAACGTCGTGAAGAGGGCACTACACACAACTTTTTTATTTATGAAATGCTCTATTTTCCAACATGTTCAATTCTGGATCTACTAATCTTTTAAAGATCGACATTATTTGCAGATTAATATGCACTATCGAATATATTTAATCGTTTTTAGACCTAAATAATCTGCAGTCAATTTACCAATAGAAGATTGAACACTATAGCTCGCAACAACAGCATTACATTCTGCCATCGCAAGTGCAATTTGAGCATTAATTAACTGAGTTCGAGAATTTAAAACATCCAATGTCGTAGCCTGCCCTACCCGATTTTCTTGAACACGACCTTTAAGAGCAATTTCAGCAGCACGAACACTCTCACGATACGCGACAACAGACGTACGCGCACCCTCTAACTGAAACCAAGCAGAAGTAAGTGCCTGTCTTATCTTACTATGAGCTAAATTAAGCTGAAGATGAGCCTGCTCAAGTTGTTCCTTGGATTGTCGAATCTGAGCAGATGCACGCCCACCTTCAAAAATTGGAACACTCACTGACACCCCTATTGATTTAGAAACTCCCTCTTCCCCAGCACCACTGTAAATCTGATTATAAGATGCTGCTGCAGAAAGATCAACTTTAGGAAGCAATGCTCCTTCTTTTGCCTTTACATTGTAACGGCTAGCATCAACCAAATATTTTGCATAAAGAATTGCCGGATGTAGTGCAACACTCATCTGATAAGCAGCATCAAGATTGATCGGTAAATCTTTTGCCACAGGTGGATGTATTAATTTTTCAGGATCAGAACCAATAACTTGCCTATAAACTGCCTCCGCTGATTTTACATCAGCACGTGCCCGACTAAGTTCTGAAATAGCCACAGATCGCGCAGCTTGTGCTTGAGAAAGATCAACACGCCCTCCTTCTCCCACATCAAATTTTGCTTTATTCGAACGAACTTGTTCTTCAAGAGCAGCCAAATTTTCTCTACGAAGATCAGCAATACGACGTGCTTGATATACATTCGCATAGGCTGTTACAGTGTCAAGAAACGTATTTTGCTCAACATTACGAAGATATTCACGCTGTGCTTTCAACTTAACCTGTGCTGAAGAAAACATATTTTGGGTGCTAAATCCGTCAAATAATCTTTGATTTAACTTTATCCCTATGGCACCAGAAGTAGTATAGGGACCCCTCATGGGTTTACTCCGTCCATAGCTTCCAATACCTTCAATTTGTGGCAATAACCCAGACCGTACAATAACCACATCATCACTTGATATACGCACCGCAGCACGTTCACTATTTAATTCAGCATTGTGTATATAAGCTTTCGCAAAAGCATCCATCAATGTTTCAGCACAAACCGATCCTGATAGTAAAACATTCAGAACCAGAAACAAACACACCTGAAATTTCTTGTTTATTTTAAACACAATACCCACAACAACAAACCCCACATTAATTTAAATTATCTTTTATTTACAAACAAAACAAACACTAAAATATAAAATCAGGTGTTTTTAAAAAACTAGGAAGAGGTTTTACAGCGAGATTAAAAGCACGACGCGCCGCAATAATCTTATCTTCTTTTACATAGATTCGCGCAACACCGGAATTACCGCACCCCTCAACCACAACAAGACGTCCGTGGTTTTTCATTTGATCAAAGAGACTTTCGGGAATAAAATCGACAGCTCCCTCGATAAAAATCAAATCATAAGGCCCCTCAACAGCATATCCCTTCTCTAAAGGTCCATGAATTACAATCACATTGTCATATTGATTACGCTTTAAAGTCTCAGTAGCTTGTTCCGAAAGAGCTTTATGACTTTCTAACGCAATCACAGACCTTGCAAGTTTTGAAAGCAATGCTGCACAATAACCACTATTAGTCCCAACATCCAAAACGATATCCGATGATTTTACAGCCGCAAGCTGTAGCAATTTTGCCAAAGAAGCAGGCCCCATCGAATAGTAAGCAGGTAATCCATTTTGCGCTGGCCATACAATAATATCGGTATCGACATAACTTAAAGATTTCATATCGGAAGATATAAAATCTTCACGAGGTACCATTAAAAACGCTTCAAGAACTGATAAATCCGTTACATCTACTGTACGAATTTGATTATCAACCATTTTGCGGCGAAGCTCTGCAAAATCTGCAACCATCACAACCCTTTTCTCCCGCATACAATCAAAAACTACAACAAAACGACGAGAATGAGAACTTAAAATACCTTATTGTGGATGTTACAAAAAAGCATATTATAACAAACAATTAGATTCTAGCCGCATTACTTTTTATAATAAAGCGCTTTATCGTGAAGGAAAATCTTTTATTTTCGCATATCACCCTTAAAAGCCATTTTGTTTAAAATCGGCTGGAGGCCTCGCCCGGAATCGAACCGGGATACAAGGATTTGCAGTCCTCTGCGTAACCATTCCGCCACGAGGCCTCGTCAAACATA
The DNA here is from genome assembly GCF_013388295.1 of Bartonella alsatica. NCBI lineage: Bacteria > Pseudomonadati > Pseudomonadota > Alphaproteobacteria > Hyphomicrobiales > Bartonellaceae > Bartonella > Bartonella alsatica. The sequence goes on from NZ_CP058235.1 coordinate 249,499, forward strand.
CAAGTGTCAATAAGGGAAGGCGACGCATCCGTCAAGATATAGAAATCTTCTCCGTTCTTTTTTCTTCTTCTTACAATTTATGACATTTTTTAAAAAAAAAGTAATTTTACTCTTTGCAAATCAGTATTGCTTTGCTATAGCCCTTGCAGTTGAATAATTGGGTACTACGTTCCCCGGTAGCTCAGCGGTAGAGCAACCGGCTGTTAACCGGTTGGTCGCTGGTTCGAATCCGGCCCGGGGAGCCAAATTTCTTTTTTTGTGTATAAGATTATTTCATGGATTGCGTGTGAAAGGTGCATAAATAAAAATAAAAGAGTAGCTTCTCAGCTTACCTTCTACAAAACGCATTTTCTTTTATTAACTTTATCTAATAATGCTTCTTGAATTTTCTTAAGGCTTGTTGGGAAAGATTGTTCAACGTTCTAACAGGTATACTTTTTACAACTGACGAATCAACAAAAAACAATAAATGAAGCTGTATTATCAGATATTATTCCCTAATATTACCGATATAACTAAAAATTTCTGTAGCTTAAAAACTATAGGACAATAGGCATAAATCTTATCCTAATCCAAATACCATCTTTAACAAGTTACATTGCACTACATTCTCTTGTTTAAATCGCAATACGTATCAAATAAAAACTAAAACCCATCAATATAATCTCTGAAAGCATTAAAATAAAATGTAGCTAAATGAATTTTTTATAAGACATAAAATCATCTCTATTATAAGTTAGCATAGAGAGATAAAATTTGACCATTTATTATATAATACTTTCTTTTATTTATATTTTTAAAGATAATATATCTAATAACAAATATAAATAAATCTTTTAAAGGCAATTATAAGAGCATGTTATTTACATCATATTATAAAAGAATATGTCTTTTAAAGTTATTAATTACACCAGATATCTAACTTATTTCCACTCCCCAAAAGTGAGAAATTAAAAAAACGCTCTCATTTTGGCAAAAGCATTATTTTATATTTCTCTTTCTCTCGTTTAGACTTATAAGAAACCGAGAAAATATTCTGAACTTACAATCCCTTATAAATATTTTTTTAGGCTGCCTTCTTCACTGACTTGCAAAAACGAAAAGACTTGGCACGTTTTGCTACTTTTTTTGCTTTTTTGTGTTTTTCATTTGAAGATGGAGAATTTTTATCCTTTAACTGTTTAGCTTTATCTTTACGACTTAAAAATTTCTTCTGACGTTTAGATTTTCTAAAATGCAGTTCTTCACCATTTTCTTTATCTCCACTTTTTGGTATAGTCGGCTTTTCTGGAAATGCAGCAAACTGTTCTGGAATAGCTTCAGAGACTAATCGTATACGAATCAAGCGCTCTATGGCACGTAACCGCGCTCCTTCTACTCCTTCATCAAAAAGTGTGATAGCCTCACCAGATGCACCATTGCGTCCTGTTCGACCGATTCGATGCACATAACTTTCAGCTTCATCTGGTAAATCATAATTAATAACGTGGCTTATTCCTGGTATATCAATACCCCGTGCTGCGATATCTGTCGCAACAAGAACCTGTACTGTTCTTTCACGAAAAGCTTTCAAAGCAGACTGCCGAGCACTCTGTGATTTATTTCCATGAATTGTAGCAACTAAATACCCCATCCTTGCTAAACTACGTGTAACAGCATCAGCACCGTATTTAGTTCGGGTAAAAACAATAACCGAAGTAAAAGCTGGATTCGCTAAAAGTTTACCTAAAACCTTCTTTTTTTCACTTGTAGGGACACAATACAATTTTTGAGTGATTTCTGCAGCAGTTGTCCCTTGAAGAACGATCTCTATTTTAATCGGATCCTCGAGCAAAAATTTCGTAAGTGCTATGATTTCTTTCGGCATTGTCGCAGAAAAAAGTGCTGTTTGACGCTCTTGATGTAAAAGCTTTGCGATCTCCCGTATATCATGAATAAAGCCCATATCTAACATACGATCTGCTTCATCCAGAACTAAAAAACGAGATTGAGAAAGATCAACGTATTTTTCACAAACAAGATCTCTTAAACGACCTGGCGTTGCTATGAGAACATCTACACCTGTTTCCATACGTTTAATTTGTTTTAAACGTGATACTCCACCAAAAAGAAGACATGTTGAAAGATGCGTTCCTTTCGCAACAGCACGAATTGTTTCATTAATCTGAACAGTGAGTTCACGCGTAGGAGCCAAAATCAAAGCACGCGCAGTTTTAGGGGAACGCTTATCGCCTAAAGCCAAAATCTGACTCAAAATAGGTAAGCTAAATGCCAAGGTTTTTCCAGAGCCTGTTTGTGCAATACCCAAAATATCATGACCTTTTAACATCACTGGAATAGCTTGTTCTTGAATAGGTTTAGGTTTACTCATACCAGCAATGAGTAAATTTTTAATCAAAAGAGCAGGTAAGCCCAATTTTGCAAAAACATTTTCTCTATTTATATTCAAAATAAAATCTTTCCTCAGTCCAACAACCATAAACAAGTAACAAGCTGAACCTAGTTATTTAAGAATCCACGCAATAGAAACCTTGATATTTCAAATTTGTGAAGCAACGCTTTAAAAAGCGATTTGTACACCCCATGAACATTTAAGATCAAAAGAAAGGCAGATAAATTTTATTCTACAAAGAACTAGCCCACTAGCTTAGATACCTTTACCTGCACTATCGTTCGATTACAACAAAAAAGCAGATATTTTATAAGATATATTTATTATAAACAAGAAAAACACTATTTTAATTGTTATTTCTTTATTCGTTTTCTTCAATAGCAATAAATGTACTCTCTTAAAATCAGAAAAAGTCTCAAGAAAGATCGAATTCTGTATAATTTTCTGACCACTATAGATTAAATCCATTGAGTTTTATCAAAAAATTAAAATTTATAATGAATGATACGATCTTTTATCTCAAAAATAGCCGATATCAAAGCACAAAAGCACCATCATCGGTTTGCAAATAGTCACCCTTGTTTCATTTAAACGATAAGTGCCTGCAGGAAAATTCTTAAACTAAACACGTAACTGTTCAAGAAGATTGCGCCGTAACATATTTTCTGTCGTCTTTAATCGGAGAGCTATTCCTTTAAAAGCCGACCAAGTATATAAGCAGAAAGATGTACGAAATTTTCATTTTTTACAGGATTACGAACACCACCAATTAAATTCAAAAGTTCAGCTTTTCAGATGACAAAATCAAATAATGTTTGGTCGTCGGTAATATCACGATAGCGCCAACCTAATTTTTGAAACTTCTCCTCTAAGATACGAAAATTAATGTATTTTTTTGTTTCAATTGCAATCAATACAGAACCAAAATTTCTAGCTGATTTTTTGAGGTATTCAAAACGCACGATATCATCATCTGGAGATAACTGAGTAAGAAAACTACGCAGTGCACCAGGACGTTGTGGAAAACTAAAAATAAAATATTTTCTCAATCCCTGAAAACGCAGAGAACGCTCTTTAATATCCGGCAAACGCTCAAAATCAAAATTACCACCTGAAATAACGAGAAGAATTTTTTTACCCTTCAACTCCTGAGAGGAAATACTATTAAGAGCATCAATCGATAAAGCGCCAGCCGGTTCAAGAACCACACCTTCAACATTGAGCATTTCAACCATTGTAGAACAAACACGATTTTCAGGAACTGTAATAACAGAATCTGGTGAAAATTGCTTCAACATGGTGTAATTTAATGCGCCAATTTCAGCAACAGCAGCACCATCCACAAAAGTATCAATATTTTCAAGTTTGAGACGTTTCCCTCCCTTCAAACATGCAAGTAAACTTGCTGCCCCTTGTGGTTCAACAAAACGAAGCTTTGTTTTCCAACCATATTCACGTAAAAACTTACTCACTCCACTGGCCAAACCACCCCCGCCTACAGGTACAATTATCAAATCTGGTTCATTCTCTCCATTGAGTTTTTTCCATTGTAACACAGTCTCGCATAAAACTGTCGCCTGCCCGGTAATAATGCGAATATCGTCAAAAGGTGGTGCCATCACACCACCACTCTCAGCAGCGAAAGACTGTGCAGCCGCATAACATTCATCAAATGTATCACCAATTAAGCGAATATCAATAAACTCTTTACCAAAAATGCGCGTCTTATCAATTTTTTGTTGCGGAGCTGTCACAGGCATAAAAATCACGCCCTTACGTCTAAAATAGCGACAAACAAAAGAAACTCCTTGCGCATGATTACCCGCTGACGCACAAACAAATACAGCATCTTGGGATATCTTACCAAGCATTTCTGAAACAAAATTAAAAGCACCGCGAATCTTATATGAGCGTACCGGTGTTAAATCTTCACGCTTCAAATAAATTTCTGCATCATATTTTTGACTCAGAAAATCATTTCTTTGAAGTGGAGTTTCAGCAAACACATTATGTACAGCTGCTGTAGCCTTGGTTACATCTTGGATAAATTTACTCATAACACCATCATTTTATACTTTGTTAACATCAGACAGATTTCTTCTAGCCATAAAGATAACTATTGTCAGCCTCTAATTTGCCCAAAAATGAAAAGTTACACTTTTATCATTAATTCTTGATTCAGTAAAAAATATAGCTTATGAGAGAGCTCTTATCGCGGACGTGATGAAATCGGTAAACATAGCAGACTTAAAATCTGCCGGTCAAAGACCTTGCGGGTTCAAGTCCCGCCGTCCGCACCAAAAACACAAGTTTTTTATTTTACAACAGTTATTAGGGTCTCAATAAACTACCTTTTGTAACACTATTATAACGTTATAGAGAGGCGTGATTATAAAAATAGAGAATCATGACTCTCTTTTTGAATACGTTTTTAGCCAAGAAAATTATTCAAAGAAGTTTTATTCTAAAAAATGGAAGCCGCAGTAATTATTTCTCACCTCATCATAATCATTAAAAATCAATAGCTCCATTCTCCGTTATAAAAATAGTATTTTAAGCACTTTTAATAAAAATAAAGGCCCGAAAAACAAGGCCTTTTAACAATCTATTCTTGCAAAAATTAGAATTTGTAAGCTATACCAAAACGAAAATCATTTGTCTTATAGTTAAGTTCAATCTTGTCTCCAAATTTCTTTTTACCAAAATCTGAGTAACGATATTCTGTACGCAAAATAATATTATCAGTCATTGCAAAATCAACACCACCACCAAAAGTATAACCAACCATAGTCTTCGTTTTATCTAATTTAGCTCCCAAATTCTCTTCTCCCGTAATCGATAAAGACAAAATATCTTGAAGCTGCCCATAAGCAACGCCACCAGCAATATATGGCATAATACGATTAGCAGAAAAACCAACACGTACCCGGGTGGCACCAGTCCATTTTTGTTTTAAAGTATGACTAAAATTTATATGATCTTGTTTTTGATTGTGTTTTTCTGCCCTTTGGTCTCCTACATTTGACTGAGAAACCCCATTTACCGAGCCTCTCACTGACTGCTCAATAACTTGTTTTGCTAAATCGTGGATTCTTTCTTTCTTGACATTATCAGATTTATTTTGATCAGTTCGACCAATAAGAACAGCGTTTTTTTCATCTATAACAACAATAGTTTGGGTCTTCTTTCGTCCAGATAAAAATACGTCAGTATCAACACCTAGAATAAAGCTATTGCCTAAATCAACATTAGCACCAGCATAAAAACCCCCCACAAAACCTGATAATTTAGGCAAATATTTTTCCTCAACCGGAACCCATTTTTTATGCTTACTTTCTTCATCAGAAAAAAAAGGGCTATCATCATCAAAAGCCATTGCAGAAAGTTTACTCGAAAACCCACCAATTTGACCTCCGAAATAAAAACCTTGCCAAGAAAACGTAGGAGTAGCAATTGATGAAACAACTTGCGCTGGCTGTTGAGAAATTATAGCATCTGCTGCTTCCACTATAGAAACTGAAAAAAAAGCAAAAGCAGATATTGTTACTAAATATTTCGTATTCATGAAATTATATCCTCTTGCTATTATTAAACATAATAAAAATAATCACATTTAAAAAACAAATCTCTATAATATCTTACAAAATTTTTTATACTTAACTATAGTTACATTAAAATTTAATCTTTAAAATAATATGAATCAATTTTAATATTTTATCAACAAGTAATAATTAAAAATATAAATACTTATTATAAAAATTATCATATTAAATATTGTAATAAAGAAATATTAAGCCTTACAATCAAATTGACGTACAAAATTCCTATATAAATCATTCAGTAATATTTTTATATAAAGTATCTCATAAAATATTTTAGATTAATTTCTTAACGTTATGATTTATAAAATATCACATAAACAAATATACGTTAATTTAATTACACTATTAATTATCAAATAATATAACATATAATAATTTTATACATTTTATTATACTAACTATTTCAAAATAAATATTAATATTTATTAAATAAAAATAATACAAATATATATGTTTCAAGAAAATTTGTAAAACAAAAAAAATAATATAATTTCAGTTAAAGAAATTATCTTTTTAACATTGAGTACTTAAATCCTCTTTCATATAAAGTACATATTTCAGATTCTGTAGATACTCAGAAAATGCCATCTATCTAATAACTAATATTAAACTCCACATCGATATTATAAGTTTTTACAAAAAGCCTTTAATCACGATGTTATTAATGTGCACAAAAACGATGTCACGGTTCTCTCCAACCCTAGCTAATAACAAAATCTTCAACCATTTTATTTAAAAATTGCTCTACCCTCACTGATTTCTATATTATCTTCTGCCTTTATTGCAAAACGATCTTTATTAGGAAAAGTGATAAAACACCCTTTCATACAAATTGTAACTGTTTGATTAATATTCAACGAGATATTTAAAGGTATACTCCCTTCAACGACGGTGATAGATTGTACCTTTAAATCAGTATTTTTCACAGTTGCTGCAAAAGCTACCATAGACAAGATATCCAATAACGCAACCGTTATAAAGACAGGAATACATTTTAACATTCCAGGATTCCTTCCTCAACAAAACGTCTATATAATACAAAGCGAAGAGCATTGGTCACCTTAGAAGGTGAGGTAATGTTAGGTACATAAATAGCCAAATTAAATGCAAATTTCTTACTATCAAATGCAGTAAAATTCACCTGTGGCGCAGGATTTTTCAAAACCCCCTCTGTCACAGAAGCAATCTCTAGCAAAATCTCAACAACACGCTCTGGAGCAACATTAGAAGAAACAGTAATAGGGATATCAACCCGCCCCATTTTACTCCCACGGGTCCAATTACTGACATTACTATTGATGAGGCTTGAATTAGGAATAATAATCGTCTTACGCTGAAATGTTTCAAGTTCAGTTGCACGTACACTGATACGTTTAACAATACCACCTACTGAACCAGATTCTATGTAATCCCCTAGTTTAAAAGGCCTCCCAACCAAAATAATAAGCCCAGATACAAAATTTTGAACAATATTTTGTAACCCAAAACCTATACCAAGCGAAAGCCCACCAGCAATAAGCGCAAAATTTTTAAGATCTAAACCTGCCATTGATAATCCTATCAAAGCCGACACGACAATACCGCCATAACCTATGACTGTTTTGATAGAATTACGTACCCCAGAATCAAATTCCCCACGCTCTAATACAGTCCCGTCTAACCAGGCAATAAATCGGCGAATAAGAAACCAACAAGTAAAGAAAGCAACAATTCCGATTATAATAGAAATTAAAGAGATGAACACATTTCCAATTTGAAAACCAGTCATTAACTGCCATAACATTGTTTTTAAATCAGAATATGAAAATCCAAATTGTACAGCAATTGGCATTGCGCAAAATAAAACCACAACCAAATTAAGAAAAATACTTAATATTCCCCCTAATTGATTCATTGTTTTCTCTTCTAAATGCAACCATTGCATCAGAGTATGACCAACACTTGTTTTTATAAATTGGCCTTGAGTTCCAAGTGCTTGAACACTCTGTATCCCCAAATACATGAGAACCAAAAACGCCCCACCAATCATAATTTGCTGCATAATGAAGCGCGCTAGACCAACATAACCTAAAAAATCCATCACAATCAGCAATACTCCCAATACAATGAGAGGAATACGTATATAAAATGGCCAAAATAGTGGCTCTTTCTTTTGACTTTGAGAAATCTCACGTCTGAACTGTAAAGGTACAAATGAGATAATAAACAGCAGTATTGCGACAAAAAAAACAGCAATAAAACTTTTGGCAATAGTCAAAGAAAGAGAGGCTGAAACGACTTGATAAATACTATCGAGAACAGCATCAAATGCTAAAACTCCACCTAAAAAAGTAATCAAAATCACCAGTTGATACGCTGCCGTCGGTGCAATATTGAGAAGATGCACACGGGTTATATTTGATGCTAAAAGAACCACTGCTAAACGATTTACCAAAAAAACGAAGATAATTTGATACCCTATTATATCAAATACTGTTATGAGTTTGCCTGGATCCAAACCAAAACTACGGAACAAAAATAGTACAAGATAAACACAAACAACACATACAAGTGAAGGGAGAAGAACTGAAATAAAAGCAACCAATAAGCGTTGTAAATAAAATATTTCTTCATTCCTCTTGGTAAAATGATTGCGTATACGCACCAGCATTTTGCAAGAAAAATAAGAAAGTCCTAAAGCAATCAAAAGTGGAATTAAAAAGGAAAGAATCAGTTTTAATAACTTGAAATAAAATACAAAATTCCACCAAGAGCTCAACAACAAAAGAAAATCAGATGAAGCCTCTTTGGTTTTTTCTACGAGATGTTTAACCATCGGCATTGAAAACTCAAGCCTGTGCGTAAGTGTACGTTTAAAAAGTTCTCGAGATTGAGAAATAGCAAGTTCGGCTATTCTATTTGTAGCTAAAAAGATTGCTTCAAACCGAAGTACTATACTATTAATCTTAGCTTTTTTCTCTAACAATTGAGAACGCTCTTCACTTGTTTTTTTCAAATTATTTAGATCATTATGGAGTTCTATTAACTGATCAAGAAGTGCATTAATATCATTAAGAGGAGCACGTAAAACAAACGCCGCTTCTATAGCACGCTTACTGATATCTTGTGCACGTAACCGCACCTCTACTAAAGCACGCTCATCTTCTGACTTATTTTCAAAGTCTTTTTCTAAAGTTTCTGTATTTTGTTCAAGATTTTTAATAATGCACTGTTGTTGTTGAATAATTTCATCAATTGAGTGAGAAGTAATCCTTTGTCCGATGATTGCATTTTGTGACTCAAAACGCTCCAATGCAAAACAATTGAATACAATGATAAACCCCAAAATAAAGAGAAGTATACGTAATTTTTTTCTAAAAAATGAATACATATCTGCCTTAGATATACAAAGAAAAACTTTCTCCTCTGTGAAAATAGAGCATGGAATAAATATTTTCAACTTTTATAGAATAAGTTTATAAAAGCTTTCCCTTATTTCATAATCCTGATAAATAAGAAAAAGGATATCAATAGGCTTTGATTCAATAAGATTAAAGAAAGCGCTTTAGCATGTTTTTTTTGCACCTCTATTGCAAAAAAGAAATTTTTTTCCCTTTTACGGCCTGGTTTCTTCTGTCTGGTTTTAGCATGCTGTTGACTAGCAACCTAGAAGCATGCGCTTATTTAAGTCAACAATTACAAGCAAATAATATAATTGAAATGAATACACTTGATACACAAAACGAGTGTGATCAATTAAATCTTAATGTTATAATAACTGAAAACAAAAAATTTGTAACACTTCATACAGATTCTATGCTACCTATCAGTATTTTTCAATCTATCCTAGCATTGAATCTCTTTTTAATAACGACCATAGTTATTGACACAAAATTTTGTAACCTTCAAACACAATATTTTGAAAATAAACGTGCGCCTCCTATTACTTGAATTATGAAATGATCTTCTTATATCACCTCTGCCTTTAACTATTAGATTGCCTAGAGCGGAATATATCATGCGTACACCCGGTTGGTTAATTACTCTTTATTGTTTTATCCTTCTAAGTAGCATTTACGTTACCTTGCCTAATTTATTTTCACAAGAGCAGGTTAAAAATTCACAATTTTTAACCAACACCCGTGTGACACTTGGGCTTGACCTTCAAGGAGGTTCTTCTCTCCTACTCGAGGTGGATAGTAAGACATTAAAGCGTGATCAATTACATATAGTTTTAGCAAATGTGCGTAACACACTACGTGAAAAACAAATCCCTACATCGAGTGTTCGTATCATCGAAGATAGCGTCGTTGTACTTATTTCTGATCCATTACAAACTGAAAAAACACTCTCTGCTTTGAAAACATTAATAACCCCCATATACAATAGCTTTGGCACTCCAGCCAATAACATCACTATCAGTGCCCAAAATCAAACTATTCGTGTTACATTGACTGAAGCCTATATTAAGGATTGTATTAGCAATGCTATTGAACAAAGCTTAGAAATCATCCGTCGCCGTATAGATCAAGTTGGAGTTACTGAACCAGCCATCCAAAAAGTAGGAACCGAGCGTATTATGGTTCAATTGCCAGGCTTGCAAGACCCAAAACAGCTGCGTGATCTTTTAGGAACAACCGCTAAGATGACTTTTCATTTAGTGCCCTCTCACGTGGATATAAATAACCCACCCGCAGGCGTTTCAATCATTCCTGGATATACTGATGAGACACAACGTTACGCAATTTATGACCAAATAGCCTTAGATGGAAATGTCCTGAAAGATGCCCACGCAGGTTTCGACCCGCAAATGCCAGGACGCTCTATTATTTCATTTACCTTGAATTCTGCTGGTGCAAAAATATTTGCGGAAATAACACGACAAAATATTAATCGTCCTTTTGCAATCGTTCTTGATAACAAAGTTTTGACCGCTCCTACTATCAATAGTGTCATTCCCAACGGACAAGGTCAAATTACAGGAAATTTTGATCCCAAAGAAGCTTCAACTCTGGCTGCCCTTCTGCGTGCTGGCTCTTTGCCCGCACCATTAACCGTAATTGAAGAGAGAACCGTAGGTCCAAATCTTGGTGCTGACGCCATCCAAATGGGGCTTTATACCGGTATAATCGGTTTTGTTCTTGTTACAATTTTTATTTTCCTCCTCTACAGAGTTTGGGGTATCATTGCTAATATAGCACTAGCACTTCACACTATCTTAACATTTGCTGCACTAAGTCTTCTCGGTGCAACACTCACACTCCCAGGTATTGCTGGTATTATTTTAGGCATTGGTATCGCCGTTGATGCCAATATTCTAATTAATGAGCGTATCCGTGAAGAAAGCCGAAAAGGTGTCAGTGCTTTTGCAGCTTTAGATCGTGGATTTAAACATGCTTTTGCAACCATTGTTGACGCAAATATTACTGCAATTATTGCAACTATTTTATTATTTTGGTTTGGTACCGGCCCTGTTCGTGGTTTTGCTGTAACAATGTTGCTTGGTATTATTATATCCATGTTCACAAATATCACCATTGTGCGCATTATGATGATTTGGGTAATCCGTAAATGGAAAATTAAAACTCTGAATCTTCCCTCTATTTTCAACATTATCCCACAAAATACAACCTTCCACTTTATGAAAGCGCGCTTCATTGGTATTGGCGCCTCAATTATTTTATCATTTGCTTCAATTTTTCTATTTTTTAAGCCTGGTTTAAATTTCGGAATTGATTTCATTGGTGGAAGCCAAATGAGTATTACCACAAAAGCACCAGCAAACTTAGCAACTTTGCGTTCTAAGCTTTCTACCCTTAATATTGGTGAAATCACACTGCAAAATATTGATAATGAAAATACTGTGCTAATTCGCATACAGAAACAAAATGACAGTGAAGCACAACAAACCATCGCGATTGATAAGGTTAAAACAGCAGTACAAAACATCTATCCAGATGTCACATTCGATCAAATAGAGGTTGTTGGTCCAAAAATTTCAGGAGAGCTTGCCACAGCTGCTTTTACTGCTGTTATTCTCGCCGCGATTGCCATGACCCTCTATATATGGTTGCGCTTCGAATGGTTTTTTGCAGTTGGAGCAATTGTAACACTTATCCTAGATACTACAAAAATGATTGGTTTTTTTGCTTTATTTCAATTTGATTTCAATTTAACGGCCATCGCTGCTCTTTTAACAATTGTTGGTTACTCGATAAATGATAAAGTTGTTGTCTATGATCGAATGCGCGAAAACATGCGTCTTTATAAAAAAATGCCGCTGCGTGAACTCATTGATCTCTCAATTAATCAGGTTCTTATACGTTGTCTTTTTACATCAACGACCACAGTTCTTGCTATGTTACCTATGGCGATATGGGGAGGAAGTGCTGTCCATAATTTTGCATTACCCATGGTCTTTGGTATTATTATTGCTACATCATCCTCTATCTTTATTGCTGCTCCCATTTTACTCCTTCTAGGAAATTGGTGGCGTAAACGAAGTAATCGTATAAACACTGAACTACAATAAAAATGCTATGCTACTTTAATATTATAATACCACCCCTTTCTCTTCATAAAAAAATTATAGTCGTTTAACTCATTAATTTTTTTGATAAAAAGTCGTAAATAATACATGCTCCATGATACACCACTGATTACAACTATCGTTGCAGGTTTATGTTTAGCATTTCTTTTAGGAATGATTGCTAGCCGTTTGCGTATTTCACCCCTAGTAGGATACTTGTTAGCAGGTGTCATTGTTGGACCCAATACAGGCGGCTTTAGAATAGATTCCGTTATTATCAACCAACTTGCTGAAATTGGTGTCATTTTGCTGATGTTTGGTGTAGGGCTACATTTTTCATTAAAAGACCTTTTATCTGTGAAAGCTATTGCTGTCCCTGCTGCCATTGCACAAATGGCATTCTCTACTTTTCTAGGCTTATGCCTTGGCTTGATCATGGGATGGGGATTCAGCGGTAGTTTAGTCTTTGGTTTAGCTTTATCCATAGCAAGTACTGTCATCCTGCTGCGTGCTTTACAAGAACGTCACCTTATTGAAACAGAAAAAGGACGCATTGCTGTGGGATGGTTGATTATTGAAGATTTAGCAATGGTCCTTATACTTGTCCTCATACCATCACTGGCAAATGTTCTTAGCAACACAAAAAAGGAAGCGCTTGATCCTCTTGTTCAATGGTTAGATTTAAGTATTTGGGGAATTTTTGGTCTTACCATCTTGAAAGTTATTGTATTTATCGCCCTTATGCTTGTTATTGGACGGCGTATTATCCCTTGGTTATTAAAAATGAGTGCCCAATCGGGTTCACGTGAATTATTTCGTCTGAGTGTCTTTGCTATTGCACTAGGAGTAGCTTTCGGAGCAGCTCATTTATTTGGGGTTTCTCTTTCTCTTGGCGCCTTTTTTGCAGGTATGGTTATGAGTGAATCAGAATTAAGCCATCGTGCAGCAGAAGAATCTTTACCATTACGAGACGCATTTTCTGTGCTTTTTTTTGTTTCTGTGGGGATGTTATTTGACCCAGGAAAATTCTTGACCCATTTTTTTCCTCTCTTAGCAACGTTACTCATTATTATACTAGGAAAGTCTGTTGTTGCCTTTTTCATTGTTAAGGCTTTTCGCTATTCTAACGCAACAGCTTTGACCATTTCTGCAAGCCTTGCCCAAATCGGAGAATTTTCTTTTATCCTTGCAGGTTTAAGTTTGAGCTTGGGACTTTTAAACAACGATGCCCATGATTTAATTCTTGGTGGTGCAATTCTTTCTATTTTACTCAATCCTCTTGTTTTCATTGCCTCTAACAAAATTAAAAAACGGCTAGAAAATATCTCAGAAAATTCACAAGACACGCAAACAACTACTGATATTGATTCACCAAATCCTGAGCAAGAACTTTTATCAATGACCTTAAAAACTAATCATATAGTGATTATTGGCTATGGTCGTATTGGTAAATACGTTGCATCATCTTTAATAAACAGAGGTGAATCTGTCTTGATAGTTGAAGAATCAAGCCGCCTCGCTGATAAAGCAATTGCAGATGGATTTGAAGCTATTTGCGGCAATATTATTCAACAAGAAATAATGAACGCAGCAAATATGAGTAATGCATACAAAGTTGTTATTACAATGCGAAGTACCATTGAAGTAGGGGAATGTATAGTAAATATACATGAAGTGAAAAAAGATATTCAAATAATTACCCATGCACTTTCCGATATAGAAACAACTTATCTCATTGATTTAGGTGCAAATGTCGTAGTAACTGATGATGAAGAAATTGCTAATGGTATTGTCGAGCATATAACAGAACAGAAATCTGTAAAAAATATGCACAATAGTGAATTTAGTTTATAGAAAACATAAAATGGATAAAGAAGCGTGAAAACAAAGCAATTTATATGGCCGTTTGTTGGTATTTTAGCAATGCTGATATCTATCCGCATTCTTTATATAAAACTCTCTGCGATTTCTTTTGGTGATGTTTTAGAACGCTTGAGCAATTTAAATGCACAACATTGGCTATTAGCCTGTTCGTGCTCTCTTCTAGCTTATGCTGCTCTTGCTGGATATGACCGAATTGCCTTACAACATTTAGGCCATAAAATTTCTTGGATTTTTATTGCCATATGTTCATTTACGACGTATGCTCTTTCACATAATATCGGTGCTTCAGTTTTTTCTGGAGCAGTCGTGCGTTATCGTGCCTATAAAATGAAAGGACTAAATGGAACAGAAATTGCGATATTAGTAGGTTTTTGTTCTTTTACTTTTATAGTAGGCACGATTTTACTTTTGGGGATCGTTTTGATTCTGCAACCCCAAATTATTACTCTCATTCATGATGAGCTTCCCGAATGGCTTGGAACGACAGTTGGTACCATTTTGCTCAGCTGTATAATACTCTATACTTTCGGCAGCTGGCTTCAATTAAAACCTTTACGCTTGAGCAAAAAAATTCAACTTTCTTACCCAAGGCTAAAAATTGTCATTCAACAGCTTCTCATTAGCCCCCTGGAACTTTTAGGAGCAGCAGGAATTATATATGCTGTTCTTCCACATAATCCAGATGTTCATTTTATTTCTGTGCTCGGTGTTTTCCTAGCATCTTTCACCATAACCCTTCTCTCCAACGCTCCAGCCGGAGGAATTGGTGTTTTGGAAGCTTTATTCATCACAGGCATGCCCAATATAAATCCAACCGATGTCGTTGCAGCACTTATTGTATTTAGGCTGCTTTATTTGATTATACCACTTATTATTTCATTATTTGTTGTAGCAATTTTTGAAGCTCAACAATACTGGAAAGGTTCCTCTAAAACACCGCCTGAATAAATAAAAAGAAATCAATTTCCCCCCTCTCGTGGAGCGTGTGTAACTAATAAACCTTACCGGCATTCCGCTTCGTATGGAAATTAATGCAACCATTATACTCATTTATCTTTTTTTATTAAATCTTGAAGCCTTTCTCTTTTCATATCAACTTCACGATACAAAATTCATGGAAATACTTGGTACTTCAATTTTCCACCCCCAAAACCCTTCATGCATCTATCGAATGAATTTCTGTATATAAAAACAACCACTTCTATAATCTTCAACCGGCTTTTAATACTGAACATTAGGATTGCTATTTTGTAATGTATATATCTATACGATTTTTTATAAAAAAAGAATATACAAAGAGTTTCTATAAACGACCACACAAGAATACAAACAAAGATTTTACAAAATTTTCGTCTCTAAAAAATGCAAAAATAACGTATATGCAATCACTATTTTTGGGATTAATAACTATTTTATAACTAACTCTGCAGCATTTCTTTTTCCGTAGCAATTTATTGATAAAAGTTCTTGTCTAATATAACGATTTCCCTGTTCTAATATAGCAATTCAATGACAATTTAACTTTTGCATATCCATGCTTCACGCTCAAAAACCTGTTAAAAAATAATGACAACACTATCCGATCCACTAATTTCTATATTCTTTCTTTTCTTTATAAAATAAGAAATGTTTTTCTATTGCCTTGCCTACCAAATAATACGCTTTTTTTGGCTATACAAGTGGAGAAATAAGGATTTTAGAAACATTGCGGCGATCCATTTCAATAACTTTAAAGCGCAAACCGTCAGCTTCAAAGCTTTCTCCCTCATTCGGCAAATGACCGAACCGCCAAAGCATAAACCCAGCTAAAGTAGTATAACGATCGGCCTCATCAACAAGATTACGCCCAAGATAACTACTTAAACGGCGGATATCAGCATATCCTTCAACAAGAAGGTTTCCATTTTCAAGTTGTTCTGCAATCATGGGTTCTTCGTCATCATCAGGAAAATCACCTGCAATGGCTTCAAGAATATCGGTTGGTGTTGCAATTC
The DNA here is from genome assembly GCF_013388295.1 of Bartonella alsatica. NCBI lineage: Bacteria > Pseudomonadati > Pseudomonadota > Alphaproteobacteria > Hyphomicrobiales > Bartonellaceae > Bartonella > Bartonella alsatica. The sequence continues at coordinate 265,879 of NZ_CP058235.1, forward strand.
CTTTAAAAGATCCATGCTCATCAACAATAATTGCAAGCTGAATCGAAGAATGGCGTAATTGCTCCATTAATCGTAAAACACTTGTATTTTCATGAACGACGAGCGGTTCTCGCATAGCTTTTTTCCAATTGATCTTTTTACCCTCTGCCAAATTCAAAAGAAGATCTTTTGTCAAAGCAACACCAACAAATTCATCCACTTTTTCACGTGCAAGAATTAATCGACTATGTTTAACCTGTTGTAGTTCTTCACGCATTTCATTCTCATCACCATTTAAATCAAGCCATTCAATCTCATTACGCGGTGACATAATAGAGCGAACAGGACGATCAGCCAAATCGAGCACACCACGAATCATCTCTTTTTCTTCCGGACGAAATAACTCAGAAGCAGCTACCTGCTCAGCAATAACATCTACAGTCTCACCAAGATTACCACCTTTGCTGCCCCCACCTAAAAGTCTCAAAACAGCATCAGCAGTTCGACCACGTAGATCATTTGTTGTAATCATTTTTTCACGATTACGACGTCCAATTTGGTTAAAAGCTTCAATAAGAACAGAAAAACCAATAGCAGCATACAAATACCCTTTTGGAATATGAAAACCAAATCCTTCAACAATGAGAGTAAAACCAATCATCATCAAAAAACCAAGACAAAGGATTACAATAGTGGAATGACGATTAATAAAACGCATAAGAGCGCCAGATCCACACATCATTACCGCCATAGCAATAATAACTGCTATGTACATAACTGCTGCTTGTTCTTTTGCAATCATACCTGTTGCAGTAATAATACTATCTAAAGAAAAAACAGCATCCAGAACCACAATTTGAACAATTACCTGCCAAAAAACAGCATAAGCAACGCCTGTTTTTCTTTCATGTGATACGCCTTCTAATCTTTCATGTAATTCTAGCGTTCCCTTTGCTAGCAAAAAAGCCCCACCCGCAATTAAAATAAGGCTATGCCAACTAAATATAAAAGATGAAATTGAAAAAGTTATTGTGTCAAGATTCATCACCCATCCAATAACCGCAAGAAGAAAAATCCGCATAATCAGCGCTAAAGTGAGTCCCATCAAGCGCGCACGATCACGCAAATGCAGCGGCAATTTTTCAGCTAAAATCGCAATAAAGACAAGGTTGTCTATTCCTAAAACAATTTCAAGAAAAACCAACGTGACTAAACCAAACCACGCATGGGGATCAATGATCCATTCCATCATAGTTCACCCTTTAAAAACATCTTTAAAAGCTTAAAAGCGCGCGATTGACAAAACAAATTCATAAGCTTTCATTCGCACAATTGAACAAACATATTGAACGCAAAAAAATCCCATTCACAGGAAGCAATAGCAAAATATTCCTTAAACACATATGATTGATAAAATTTACAAAACAGAACAATAGCTTACACTTCTTACAACCAAAAGAAGGTTCTTCTGAATTTTGCCCGGGCATTACGCTCGCCGATCCTCCAACTAATAGTCCCTCAATAACTAAAACATTTATCTTTAGAACCTCTTATAATGGGTCTATTTTTATATAAGATCAAGGGGGGTATAGTATCATAATTTTAACCGTATAGCCAATTTAGCTATAAGCTTAACCATTTTCAATAAAAAATAACAAAACCATCTAGACATCCTCCCTTAGGAGCGTTATAGAACCGCTCAATTCTTATATTTCAAAAAGCTGTGGGTGATTAGCTCAGTCGGTAGAGCAGCTGACTCTTAATCAGCGGGTCGCGGGTTCGATTCCCTCATCACCCACCATCTGTCTTTTTTTCTCTATAACTTATTGATTTTATTGATATTTATTTAAGGTTAGGGATGAGAAAATCAGGTTAGGGAATAAGAAATATAATCTCTCTTTTAATTTTTACTCAACCAATGTTTTAAATGTGTAAAGCTATTATTAATAGCCTCCACAAGACGAGCAAAATTAAGAAACCATTTTCTAAAGAATTTCGCGCGTCTCAGAGTATGTTTAGAGGCGGATATTTGGTTTTTGTGTAAAAATATTTCCTACAGCATCTATAAGACGTGAACAATCGAGTGCTAACAAGAGTATAATGAATACAATCCATTTCGTATAACGTGACATCACTTTTACACTTTTGTAGGTCATGATGATTTCTTGAAGGATTTCTTTTTCTGCTTCTGTAAGTTCTGTATCGTCTTTTATTTTTTTTCTAGCCATGTTTCCACCCACACAAGCGTTCACCTTGTTTATTGTGCTTTAAGATCTCTCTTGCTAAGTTTGGACTGATGGTGTTCAGATCTTGCCCACTTAAATAAATTGGCAACCAACCAAACCAATCTCTGTAGTACTGAACATAATAATAAAGAGGAAACTGAACAAAATTATTAAACAACTGGATGAAGCAATTATTCATCAGAATCTAGAGTAAGGAGAGAAAAATGATTACAGCTACGATACTAGGGCAGATTATAGGAGTTATTGGCGGTTGTGCAATAATAACATCATCTATTTCACTTGTTTATTCTATCGTTAAGTATCAGAAATTATACCGTAAAGCGATTAGAGGACTGAATCTAGCGCTCCAAGAACTAAATAAAGCGATTGACGAGTAAAAAAAGGGGGGAATGTGGTTTATTATAGGAATTGCAATCCTTATTATTCATAATAATCCCAATATTAATTAGTATCATTATATTAGTAATTTACGGTGTTGGATTCTTGCTAAAGAAAATATATGAGATTCTAGGTACGATACTCGGTGTAGTAATGAGAGTACTAGTAGCAATAATACTACCAACGGTAGAGACTATTAACTATACCTTTACAAAGGACAAAAGAAAATGGAACGAAATAATTGAGAAACGAGAAGAATTTAAAGAATATAAAGCGATTAAGAAAAAAAATGGAGAAAAAACGATAAATTATTACTTCCGTTTTGCTAAACATGGGGTATCTCTACTCTTGCGCTTAGTGGAACTCTCCTACTTCGCAGCAGTAGTCGCTTTAATAATCATGTTTCCTACAGAGTACATCATTGCTACGTTTTTCCCCCGCTCTTTTGCCCCTTATTTGTTAGGGACAATCATTTTAATGCTTACTCTTCCCCTTACAGTCTGTATGGCACCAATCCAATATAGAATACAAGCGCTACCTGTTTCATTTTTACTACAGACACTGCTTCTCTGGATTCAGTTTCGCGAAAACCTCTTTATGGATACTGTATTCTGTATCGGATTTGAAGTATTCGTATATATATTATTTAGCTTTTCTCAAGCAGTATTTATAGCCGAACTATCAGAAGAGCAATCAACCGCCTTTGAAACATTACAATAAATACCTGAAGCAATTAGGTAAGAAATGTTGATAGCTTAGCGAGTACTTCGTTCATAATCATGGGAGGAACTGTTTCCATTTTCTTACCAGCACGCTCTGCTGCTTTAAGCACTGCCTCTTTCAAAATACGTGTCGTTTTATTTGGCACGCCTTTTACCCGCCCTTGACCTGCCTTTGGGGGCGTTCTTTTTGCAGGTTTCTCAGTGGTTTTCATGTGTGTTTCTTTTTGTAAACAAGACAATAAAAAACCCCGCAAACGCAGGGCTCTAAACAACCATATCATTACAAAAGGGGTTTAACGAGAAACGATCTACTGTAATTTTGGACGCAATTCGACCCCTACAGCAGCGTCATTAAATACGACTTTTCATGCATTGTCAATAGAAAAAATCTATATTTTGTATTTTTTTTATTTTTTAATCAAAACCTAGTATTTTAAAAGCCAATCCAATACAAATTGATCGATTGTTGGATTTAAACCACGCAACAAAATTAGACTCTTTAGAATCCACTCTTATTACTCTTGGCAAAGAGATTACCACTAGTATTCAAAATGCCGCTTGAAACTTATTTATTTATAAATTACTAGACAATTATCATAGGAGGGAAGAGCAATGACAGGTCCAGAAATATTAGATGCCGTGTATATGATATCAATGATAGTTATATCCGTTTTAACTATAGCGTTTTGTTTATCTTCTGCTTTTTGATTTTCATTAATATATAGCTAAATATTAAGCTCATGGCGGGCTGCTGTTGCCAAAAAAGCAGATCTTGTTAAACCTCTTTCTTGTGCACAATCATCAATTGCACGTAAGAGTCCTCTTTCAATAGATATATTCGTACGTACCACTTCCGCATCATTTTCAATAAAAGGAACTTGTATTAAAAAGGCTCCTTCTGACAAAGCTGTTTTGACAGATTCCCGTTGTATGACTTCTTCAAATTTTGAAGGAATAGGCACTATATCTATATCTTCACAATAAAGTTGAAGTGCTTCTGTTGCATTTGCGATTAAATTTTCTTCCTCATCAGCAGCAGAAAAAAGCCCCTCAAAATCAGGAAACTGAACACCAAAAGCAGAATCTTCATCTTTATGAACAAGAGCAAAAAATCTTTTCATTTTTCTTCTCCTTTTTTAACCAACCTGCTTGTTGTGCGATAGAACGTGCTGTACCAATCGGAAGATTTTTTTTAGGATGTGGAACAATAACAACCTTACCATCTTTTTTTGATTTATGATGAGAACCTTTTACTTTGATAAATTCAAAGCCATCACGCTTTAATTTTGCAATGATTTTTCGGCTATCTTGTTCCATTACCTAAACTAATAATGTGTAAATATATACACATTTCAATGATTTTTCATCTGATGTCAATTCTTTTTTAACAGCTAAAGTGCTTATGAAGCGCGTTAAGAGCGACCCTCTCCCCCCTCCAAAATCATTCAAAACTACCTCTTTCATTGTTATCTCTAAAAAACAAGTGAGTTCTAAAATAAAAAATGGAAAAAATTAATCTGCTGCAATAATGCTTAATATAATTTAGTATTTTATAAGCGGGTATTTATAAAGACATCATTATGTTAATATCAATTAAGTACCTTAAACACAATAAATACGATAAAAATTCACATAGAGATAAATCTCTTCATACAATATCTTTTTATAAAATTAAAAATACTTTTTATCCCAAAAGTACATCCTATATAATACACCAAATAGCTACGGAGATATGTTTATGTTAAATGTACGAAATGCTTCAATTATATTTATTTATCCCATGATTAAAATGTTAAGACGATTCTTAATCGCTATTTTCTTGGCATGTTTAATACCATCTTTAAGCGGTTGCGGATTTAATACGATACCAACAAATGAAGAAAGAGCGCAGGCAGCATGGAGTGAAGTGTTAAACCAATATCAGCGCCGAACAGATCTCATTCCTAATCTTGTAGAAACTGTTAAAGCCTATGCATCTCATGAACAAGCTGTTTTTACTAATGTTATTGAAGCACGTGCAAAAGCAACGCAAGTAAAAATTAATGCTGATATGTTAAATAACCCAAAAATAATGCAGCAATATCTTAACAATCAAGCAAATTTATCAAGCGCACTTTCGCGCCTTATGGCTGTTGTTGAAAACTATCCTGATCTCAAAGCAAATCAAAATTTTCTCGCTCTCCAATCACAATTAGAAGGGACTGAAAACCGTATTTCTGTTGCTCGCCGTGACTATATTGAATCCGTACGTATTTACAACACGTCACTAAAAACAATGCCAACAATGATTTGGGCAAAATTGTGGTTTCGTGATGCTAAACCTATGCCAACATTCACTATTGACATCAACAGTCAACAAACGCCGAAGGTCAATTTTAATTAATGAAACCGTTTCGATACTCTCTACAACTCAATGTTTTTCTATATTTATTTGTTTTATTGAGCACTTTATATTTAATCATTGCATTGAGAAATATCACTTACGCGCAGCCTCAATTTCCTCCCTTAACTAGCTATGTTAATGACTTGGCTCATTTGCTTGATAATGCTACAAAGCAGGATCTAACAGTAAAACTGACTGAGCTCGAAGAAAAAACTGGAGATCAAATTGTTATCATAACTCTTCCTACTCTTTCAGGGAACGATATAGAAACATATAGTAATTCTCTTTTCCGCAAATGGGCATTAGGTCAAAAACAGATCAATAACGGTGTATTACTTGTCATTGCTCCTAATGAACGCGAAATGCGTATCGAAGTAGGTTATGGTTTAGAAGGAGTATTAACTGATTCTCTTTCCGCAGTTATTATTAATACCTTCGCTCTTCCCAATTTTCGTGAAAAGAATTATCAAAAAGGAATTATTGAAACAGTTCATGCAATTATCAATGTCATTACAAAAAGTGATTCTGATTTCTCTTTTCGAATTAAGGAGAAAGCTAAAATTATTGAAGAACAACGTAAACAAGCTGAAAAAGAAGAAATGATAGCTAATACAATCATATTTTTAATCCTTTTTATAATGTTTGGTTTACCCATCCTTGCAATGATTTTTGGAAAAAAAGTAGGCCCACAAAAATATCTCTGGATGGGTATCATCTTCACACCTTGGTTTTTAAATTTAAATGCTAGTGGTAGACGTTCTGCTGGAATCTTTGGAAATAATTCAAGAAGAGGAGAATTTAGAGGTGGTGGTGGATCGTCTGGTGGTGGTGGAGCCACAGGAAAATGGTAAAATGAGTGTAGATTTTTAATGTAGAGAATTTTCTTAAGATAAAATTTGGTTACTATATTATTTCACTTTTAATAAACTATTTTACATCAATTACTGATTACAGTACAAATTCAAACACCAACATAAATATTGCTCATGACATCTGAATTGAAATATACTGACCGTAATCATCTCCCACATCAGCTTAAAGCAATCCCTGGAAGTCCACCAGTCGAATGGAAAATAAGTAATAACTTAGTCGAATATCCTGAAGCACTGCGTTATATGCAAGAACGCGTAGAAAACATTCTTGCAAAAAATGCACATGAACAAGTTTGGCTCCTTGAACATCCTTCCCTTTATACAGCTGGTACAAGTGCAAATAAAAAAGATCTTTTAGCACCTCATTTATTTCCTGTTTATGAGGCAAGCCGTGGTGGTGAATTTACATATCATGGACCAGGACAGCGTATTGCTTATATTATGCTTGATCTTAAACGCCGAAAACAAGACATTCGTATTTTTATTAGTGCATTAGAAGAATGGGTCATACAGATGCTTGCGAAATTTAATATTAAAGGTGAACGGCGTGAAGATCGCGTTGGTGTTTGGGTTAAACGATCCCATTTCCCATCAACACAAAACAACCTTTCTTGTGAAGATAAAATCGCAGCTATTGGTATTCGTGTACGCAAATGGGTAAGCTTTCACGGCGTTTCTATCAATGTTAATCCGAATTTAGCGCATTATTCAGGGATTGTTCCCTGTGGAATCACAAATTACGGTATAACCAGCTTTCTTAATCTAGGTTTCTCTGTAACAATGCACGATATTGACATTGCTCTGAAACAAGCATTTGAACAAATTTTTGGTCCAACAACTGATGTTTTCTAGATACATTGATTTTTAAATAAAAAACAGGCATAAAATTTATCTTGGTACAAGAATTTATTTAATGAGGTAGATAGTCAAACGCCATGAGCGATAACAATAGGGATCTTTTTAGTATTTTAAATCATGCTCAGTCTCGGATAAATACAAAAGAAAAAAATTCGCAAATCTCAGTGAGCTCAAAAGTGATGACTTCAAAGAAGGATACACACAAAGATAATTATAACGCCCACTCCATTCGAATTCTTGAAGGCTTAGAGCCTGTACGTTTACGTCCTGGAATGTATATTGGAGGAACAGATAGCAAAGCACTTCACCATTTGTTTGCCGAAATTATTGATAATGCAATGGATGAAGCTGTTGCTGGTTATGCAGACTTAATTGATGTTTTCTTAGATAAAAATGGTTATTTAACAGTTACAGATAATGGACGCGGCATTCCTGTTGAAAATCATCCTCAAATGCCGGATAAATCTACTCTTGAAGTCATTATGACACAACTCCATTCAGGCGGAAAATTTGATGGCAAAGCTTATCAAACTGCTGGTGGGCTGCATGGAGTAGGAATTTCTGTGGTCAATGCGCTTTCCGATGATATGGAAATTGAAGTGGCACGAGAACGCAAACTTTACCGACAACGCTTCTCGCGTGGTATTCCTCAATCTGGATTGGAAAATTTGGGTGATGTTTATAATCGACGTGGCACACGCGTTCGTTTTCATCCAGATAGTAAAATTTTTGGTGAAAAAACGGCTTTTGATCCAGAAAAAATTTATAAGATGGCGCGTTCTAAAGCCTATCTTTTTGGTGGTGTAAAAATTCGCTGGAACTGTGATCCTGAAAAGTTAGAAGGCATAAAAAATATTCCCGAAAAAGCTGTTTTCCACTTCCCAGATGGGCTTAAAGATTATTTACTTTTGTGTTTAGAAAATGAATATCGTGTCACATCGGAAATTTTTTCTGGTAAAACAAAACAATATAATGGTCACGGATCTGTTGAATGGGCTGTCGCTTGGCATGGTGGCGATGCCTACATACAGTCTTACTGCAATACTATTCCCACTGGAGAAGGTGGAACACACGAAATAGGACTGCGTCAAGTTCTTTTGCGTGGTTTAAAATCCTACGCTGAATTAATAGGAAACAAGCGTGCTGCTATCATTACATCCGATGATGTTATGATTTCAACTACTGCAATACTTTCAATTTTCATCAAAAATCCTGAATTTGTCGGACAGACTAAAGATCGATTAGCGACAATAGAAGCCCAGCGTATCGTTGAGAATGCAATACGTGATCCTTTCGATCATTGGTTGGCAAATTCGCCACAAGAATCAACAAAACTTCTTGATTGGGTTATTGAACGTGCTGAAGAACGCGTTAAACGGCGCCAAAATAGAGAAATAAATCGAAAAACTGCTGTACGTAGATTACGTCTACCTGGAAAACTCGCAGATTGTAGCCAAAACTGTGCGAGTGGTGCTGAATTATTCATTGTAGAAGGTGACTCCGCTGGTGGTTCCGCTAAACAAGCGCGAAATAGAACAAATCAAGCAATTTTACCTCTTCGCGGAAAAATCTTAAATGTAGCCAGTGCTGCACACGAGAAAATGAACTCAAGCCAAACAATTAGTGATCTTATACTTGCTCTTGGATGTGGTACACGCTCTAAGTATCGTGAAAAAGATCTCAGATACGAACGTATTATTATTATGACCGATGCAGATGTTGATGGTGCTCATATTGCCTCACTCTTAATTACCTTCTTTTTTCAAGAAATGCCTGATCTTATTCTTCAGGGACATTTATACCTTGCTGTTCCTCCTCTTTACAGAATATCGCAAGGAGGAAAAGTTGCTTATGCACGTGACGATGCCCATAAAGATGAATTACTAAAAACTGAATTCACTGGAAAAGCTAAAATCGAAATTGGTCGTTTTAAAGGGCTTGGAGAGATGCGCGCTGAACAGCTTAAAGAAACAACTATGCATCCTCAAAAACGTACATTGCTTCGTGTTTCTATTGATGCAATGGAAATGCAAGACACTAAAAATACAGTCGAAAGTTTAATGGGAACAAAACCAGAAGCGCGGTTTCGTTTCATACAAGAAAATTCTACTTTTGCTTCCAATCTAGACATCTAATTTCCCCCAAATATTCCTCTCAAACCACTGCTGCTGCGTCAATCACACGTAGTTGAGGATTGATTGTTCCATTCCAATAATTCAAACTAAGATTACCAGCCAAATGAATCATTTTACCAAGATTTTCAAAAAGAAAATCACCAAGCGATGTTCCCACAGCACGGAAAGCTACTCCTTGCAGTTTGTTTCCTTCAATATTAGACATAACAAGGCGCAGATGCCCTTTCCCAACCTCGCACAGATTAATTAATCGGTGAGAGGGAAGAACAAAAACAGGTGTAGTATTCCCTGAACCAAATGGCCCTGCTTTTTCAATCATATCAAAAAGCGCTTTATTAGCACCCGAAGCAGAAAGACAACCATCTATACTAAGAGACTTTTCAGTACGCAACTGTGAAACTATTGAAGAAACTTTCTCTTCCAGCCATTCTCGAAAAACTTCAATTTTTGTCGATTTGATTGTGATCCCTGCTGCCATACTATGCCCTCCCCCTTTTTCTAATAAATTTAATGTAACAGCTTCACGAACAAGTGCTCCTAAATCTATGCCGCTAATTGAACGTCCTGATCCCACACCGCTTCCATCTTCTTTTAAAGCAATGGCAAAAACAGGACAAAAAAAACGCTCTTTTAAGCGAGATGCGAGAATACCAATGATTCCCGGATGCCATTCTTGATGAGCAATCACAATTGACAATGGTGTTTCTCGATCTTGATAATGAGTATCAATATAAGATTCTGCCTGCGCTAATTGAATGCTCTCCATTTCTTGACGTTCTTGATTAAGTTGATTCAATTGTTCTGCTATTTTTTCAGCTTCATCTTTATTCTCACAGCTAAGCAAATGTGCTCCCAAAGCTTGGTCACCAATACGTCCTCCCGCATTAATTCTAGGGCCTAACAAAAAACCTAAATGAAAACTATTAAGCGGTTCACCTATACGTGCAACCTTTGTTAAAGCTGCTATCCCAGGATTATGCATAGAACGGGCAACTTGAAGTCCTTTAATCACAAAAGCACGGTTTACACCTTGTAATGGAACAACATCACATATTGTTGCCAATGCAACAAGATCAAGCATACTTAGAAGGTCAGGAAGTTTTCCTCTAAATTTCTTCTTTCGCAACAAATGATGAACCCATGCTAACGTAACAAAGACAACGCCAGCAGCACATAAATGCCCTTGTCCAGAAAAATCATCAGAACGATTAGGATTGACAAGAGCAAAAGCTTCTTGATGAATCTCTGACATTTGATGATGATCTAAAATCACAACCTCAGCGCCTGCAAGCCTTGCTGCTTTTACTGCATCTGGACTGTTCGCACCACAATCAACTGTGATAATCAAATGGGCACCTTGTTGTACTAACATCCTCATTGCTTGTTCATTCGGACCATATCCTTCAGCAATACGATCAGGAATATAAATTTTTACTTCGATATTCAAATAACGGAGAAAGCGCGCTATAAGTGCTGATGAACAAGCACCATCAACGTCATAATCACCAAAAACTGCAACTTTTTCTTGATTCAAAATAGCTTTCACGATGCGCTCTGCTGCACATTGCATATCCGTAAAACTTTTTGGATCAGGCATGAGAGTACGCAACATTGGATTGATAAAAGCAACAGCTTCAGATTCATCCACATGTCTTGCCGAGAGAACACGAGCTAACTGATCTGGAAAACCAAATTTTTGAGAAATAGCACGCGCATTATTCACCCCTTGAATATCAAGAGCATCTAACCATGCCTGACCACAAGCAGAAGATTCAACATTAAGAAAATAACGGGACCGCTGCATCGTAGTTTATTTTACAATGAAAGCGAATAAAATACAATCGAGTGTTAAAAAGAAAGCACTCTATTGCAACATCTATTTTTGTTTAAATATACCTCAATTACTCTAAATATGTAGTATTATAATACCTCAATTATAAGATATTGTTTTAAATGTTTTATTTCTCTTGACGTAAATCAAAAGACATTATATTCAAAGCAGATAATATGCGTTAAATATTTCGCTACGATAACAATTTTCAACGCAAAGCAACAAAAACACCCTCATGTTAAAGGGTTTTATAAAGGATCTTCTATGGTGACTTTTTCACAAAAGCCAACTGAAGTGGTGAAGAAATGGGTTATTATTGACGCAGAAAACCTTGTTTTAGGTCGTCTTGCCACATTCGTTGCTAACCGCTTACGTGGCAAACATAAAGCCACATTTACTCCACATGTCGATGACGGAGACAATGTTATTGTGATCAATGCAGATAAAATAGCTCTTACCGGAAAAAAATATACAGATAAAAAATATTATTGGCATACCGGATATATTGGTGGAATCAAAGAGCGTACAGCACGCCAAATTCTTGAGGGTCGTTTTTCTAAACGTGTTGTTGAAAAAGCTGTGGAGCGCATGATTCCTCGTGGACCTCTTGGTCGTCGCCAATTAAAGAATTTACGTGTTTATGCTGGAAATCAACACCCGCATGCAGCACAACAGCCTGAAGCTCTTGACGTTGGTGCTTTAAATCGCAAAAACAAAAGGATTGCTTGATTATGGCTGAAATTAATTCTCTTTCTGAGCTTAGCATAGTAACAAATATTACAGAAGCTAAGGAAAATCTCACTCCTATTCATATACAAAAGCTTGATTCACAAGGGCGTGCTTATGCAACAGGAAAACGTAAAGATGCTGTTGCTCGCGTATGGATTAAACCAGGCTCTGGAAAAATCACCATTAATAATAAGGAGTTTGATAAATATTTTGCTCGTCCTGTTCTTAGAATGATTCTTCGTCAGCCAATCGTTGCAACAAACAGAGACACCCAAGTTGATATTATAGCAACCGTTGCAGGTGGTGGTCTTTCGGGACAAGCTGGTGCAGTACGTCATGGTATTTCCAAAGCCTTAACCTATTACGAACCAGAACTTCGTACAGTTTTGAAAAAAGGGGGCTTTCTTACCCGTGATAGCCGTGTTGTTGAACGTAAAAAATACGGTAAAGCAAAAGCGCGTCGTTCTTTCCAATTCTCAAAGCGTTAATTTCAATTTTTGTGCAATGCATAGAGCTCCGTTTTCAATGGAGCTTTTTTGTCTTTTAAAGTGAATTTTTGAACAAACCATATAGTGACAAATTTATATTTATAAAGAATAAATAAAGATGTAAAATACACTCTTTCTCCTTAGATAAGAATTAAGAAGAAAACGAACATTAAAAACCGTGTTTTTAATTTTAAAGACTTGTAGTTAGTAACTCAGATACATCTATACGCTAACTTACAAAAACATTTAAAATATAGTTATCTCATGAACTTATCAATATCTTTTTCTACTATTATTTAACAAAGATTCAGTCCAAAAAATGCTTTACCATTGTGATGAAATGGGGAACTGAAATAGGCTTAGACATGTATTCTTCACATCCACTCGCACGAATTCGTTCTTCATCCCCTTTCATAGCAAAGGCTGTTACAGCAACAATAGGAATAGATCTAAGTTCTTCATCCTCCTTTAATTGTTTAATAACGTCTATTCCTGAAACTTCTGGTAACTGAATGTCTACAAGAATAAGAGATGGCATTGATGAACGAGCTAAATCTAATGCCATAAGACCATTACGTGTTTCAACAGTTTCATAGCCACTTGCTTCTACAAGATCACGGAATAATTTCATATTAAGTTCGTTATCTTCCACGATCATGACTTTTTTTGACATTAATATAACTCCACCCTTTTGAGATAAAATAGATAAAGAAAAATTAGTACACACTCCCTCTTAGCTAAGATAAAATGATAAAAAAAATTGTAAACCACAAAGAAACTAAATAACGTCCAATAAAAGCATTTTTTCGTAAATATTCATAATGCTAAGCGTTATGCTTATTCAGTTCATAAGAATGAAATCTACAATAATCGTAAAATTTTGTTATCATATATTTTTTGAGCTGGTATGCAAAGTTTATAGATATCCCAATTAACTCATATGCCTTTTCATTTTAGAAAAGCTGTAAAATAAGTAAATTAATTCCAACACCAACTTTTGAACACAAAAAACAATAGGGTGACTCTGATCAATTATGCATAGATTCGATGTTAAAAAACATAACATCCAATAATAAAGGAAAAACATAAATTAACACATGATATTAAAAAAATTCGGAATCAATCAAATATGCGATTAGTAAGCTATTAAATGCAAAGGCAATAATAATATGCTAATAGAAAATATAATTATAAATAATGAAATATTTCTACAGCATAATTCTCCTTCCGTTTATAATTTTTTGAAAATTCTTCATAAGAAAATATGAATTACAGACAACAATAATTTTCTTAGCCTTTTCAATTTATTTATATATCGTCATTCGCATTATTTTTATCACCGATAATCAACAACATCGATATATTTATTGACCTATTTTGTAACATCAGATTAAAGCATCATTTTTATTTATCGAACGAACTACAAAAATAAAATTAACTAAATTTTTTATATATAACAGATTATTTTTTAATATAAATATTATTAAATTTATATAAACTATAATTATTATAATTTTTAATAAAAAATTTATAAAATAAAATTAATAAAATTCATCTTATTAAATAATAAAAACTAAATAATTAAAAAATAAATATATTATTAATAACATTTATAATTGAAGTTAATCTTCCTTATATAATCCACTTCTCACACACCTGATAAGTAGAATAACTATACAAATGTATCAAATAAATTTATTATTATAAATTATTAAATAATAAACAACATATTAATATAAAATACGTGATAATTATAATTGATGATAAATTTTATAATACTTCCTTAAAGTAATAAAATGTAATTTTTAAAATATACAATTAATATTTAAAAACTATTTATTTTAAACAATACATTTTTAATAACAAATACAAAATCATTGTATTAGCAACAATTTCTCTCTCATGGTATAATCTTTGCGTATATCCAACATTGGCACTCTAAAAAGTTGTTTCCTCTCTTTTTTCCCTATAATTTTTATTTTCACTGTAACCGCCAATTTTAAGTTATTAATTTTTATCGACACAATATTGCGAAACGTATTAAAATTCACAGCTGCCTTAATCATTAGATAAAAAGCAATCATAGGTAATATAGTTATACAGCCTTTTCTCTATACCACGAAATATAAAAAATATTTCTAATATAGAACTATCATAATCTAACTAAAAGAAAAGAAATTAATTTACTATCATATTAAGTAATGTTTTATTAAAATTTTAAATTCTTATTATTAAAGATAAATTATAGTTTAAAGATATTTTTAAAATAATATTTATAATTCATTTAAAATGATATATTATTGTTTTATTTGTTATTATTACAATTAATATAAACTTTTTTTATATATATTATACAAATTGTCATTTCTACAGATTGATGTAATCAATTTATAGTTTACTTTTATTTAATAACTTTTTTCCCATTCATTACTTGTTTCTGTTTTACACAGACATGAATTTCTTTTAAAATACTAATACTTTTATTAGATATTAAAGAATAGATCTTGCTATAATTTTAAAAAATTAAATATAACTTTTTAATTACAAATATTTTTTACAATTTCTCTATGAAACCATAA
This sequence comes from Bartonella alsatica, assembly GCF_013388295.1. Classification (NCBI taxonomy): domain Bacteria; kingdom Pseudomonadati; phylum Pseudomonadota; class Alphaproteobacteria; order Hyphomicrobiales; family Bartonellaceae; genus Bartonella; species Bartonella alsatica. Next base: position 281,079 of record NZ_CP058235.1, read on the forward strand.
GTTAAAATTTGCGAAAAATGCTCAAATAATTAACCTAAAAAAACTTTAGAATAATAGGAACTTTCATCCTTCCAACCTTTTTCTTAATAATAACAGCTTTATTTATCTTTAACTTTTTACCAAATTAATTTTAAAAATGATAATGCAATCCACCAGAAAAACGAATACCAGAAAAACCAACCTTAGCGAACTTATGCTGATAGTTTAGATCACCGTGAAATGTAATTTTAGGAGATAATTGAGAATTGATACCAAAACCAACTTCTAAAGAAGATCCAAAGGAACCTAACGGGAAAGTATCCTTAAAATGCACAAATTGTTTTTCTCCAAAACGGCTAGAAAAATGAACCTTCCCATAAAAGGAAATGAAACGATCCTTTTCAGCTGCTGCAAATGTCTTGGTTAAGCGCCCACCAACACGCATCACCCATTGATCAAGTTTTCCTAGATCAATATAAAATCCATCAATATCATAGGTTTTACGAAACTGGAGATATTGATAAATAAACTGAATTTGTGGATCAAAAACAAGCCCTTCATGCCTACTCACAAATGCTTTACCAGCAGACAATGAAATGTTCAAGGGATTTCCTTTTAATGTTGCCGCTTTACCTCTAGCTAAAGTGAGAACATCCCCTTCAAACAGCCCATAGGATAAAAGACCATCTACATAAAAACCAGTATTATATTTCAAGCTCCCGTAGGCTGTAACTAACCATTTATGAAATGTGCTTTTTTGACTTTGTTTAACATCTCGAGGATGCAAAGATATTTTTCCATAACTCCCCATGACTCCAAAAAACCTTGTACTGTATGCACCCTCAATTGTTTTCAATATAATTCTCGCCTCTATGGCATTATAATCAAGATCACCTCCATAACCATATTCAAGTGGAGAAAGATCTGAAACATAACGATAATTTCCACCATAACCGTGAACAGATAAAATAGAATTCCCATCGATTTTTAATAGTCTATTAGAAACAAATTGCATAGTTTTCAATTCTTTATTTTGACTATCAAGATCCATCAATCCAGTGTGGAAAAAAGCATTTGGTAAAAGAAGATAGGTAGGAACTTGTGGAACAACATCTCTCACTTTTAGCTTAGAATTAGGTAAAATAGATACATCTAAAACAGGTTGAATATATTTACTTTCGAGACGAAAGTCCCAAAAATCTCCATCGCCTTTTATTAATCTTTGAGAAGTATGTGCATTTCCAAGAGAAGAACCTGGTCCATATGCATAGAGATAATATTGGTAAGGCAAACCCTCCAACGCGATATAAGGACTACTTAGTTGAAAAGAATCTTCTGCTGCTTTTCCAGAAACTTGAATAAGTGAAATACTTTTAGCATTTTCATCGTCTACTGTTTCTCCTTTATTTCCTACAACAAAATGTACTTGGACTGTAGTTTTTCCAGAAACATCACCATGAATCAAAAGCCGGTCAGTTTTTTGATTATTGAGTGAACCATCTTCATTAAGATACGTATTGAGATAAATACGTGCATTATCTTGTGCATTGTAAACTTCTTCTTCTCCGTTTCCAACATAAAGTGTCTGGTATTTTTGGAACATCGGAGTTTCGAAAGCAATAACACTTTCAGAAAGTTGTACAAACGAAATCGACGAAATTATATGGTTCAAATTTTCTAGATTCATTCCTTTCTTTTTTGTCAAAATCCATTTTGATCCTCCTGTCAAATAAAGTTCGGCGACAGAATCATCGGCAACGCGAGTACCACCTATAAGTAAAGAAGAATCAGCAAAAATCGCTATAGAAGCTCCTTTCTCGGCTGTTAACAATAAATCACCAGAAATTTTTGTGCCTTCTGTTAAGCCAATATAACCACTACTTCCATAACTATGAATAACCGAACCATCTGGAACATCAAAAGTCGTTTTTTTTAAAAAGACAATTCCTTGTTGATATTCATTATTTCCTTCGTCCAAATCAAAATATATACCATGTTTTTTACCTGATACTGAAATTTTTGAACCTTCGATATTAACTCGTGAAACTAAAATATTTTCTTCTTGGCCCACATTTGATTGTGTATTAGCATTTAATCCAATCCATAAACCATGAACATCTGTAGCAACAATCTTGGTATTCTTTAAATAGATAGAGCCTTGCTGATTTACATTTAAAACTGCATGATCAATATCAGTTTCTTCATCAATATCACTTTCTTCATCAATATCACTTTCTTCATTTATTCTTTGATTGTTTGAAGCAATGGTAACACTATCTAAAATAGCGCTCCCACTGATGCCCACGTAAAGTGCTGCCGCATTTGACACATCAATCGCCCCACCCATCATCTTAATACTCGCATCAACGCCAACGAAAAGAGCTGCCCCTTGGCCAAAGTCCTGACCTTTCACCTTAATCTGTGCATTCGCTAAAATGACAGATGTTCCTTCCTCCTCTGCATAGACACCCATCTGAGAAGCCTCAATTTTTCCTCGATTTACCTTAATCATTCCCCCATTAGCTCTAAGACCTGTTGTCACATCTTTAAAAATTGAATCGCTTAAAATAACCTTTCCTCCTTGCGAGGCAACTACACCATAAGAGTCTTCTAAATCACCAATACCATTGATTTTTATACGACTTGCCTGAATAATTGTACCTGACTCCTGTGCCGCTATGGCAGCAGAGGATATAAGAAAATCGTCTTGCTCATCCTCTTCTTCAGAGGAATCAAATTGATATACTTTATCACTAATTGCGTGTTTTTCACCATCATTGCATCTATAAGGTAATTTGCTTTTATCACACAAAAGTGACACAGATGAACGAGAATTTGCCTCAACTTTTGTGTTTGATAAGAAAGAAAAAATAACAGCCGTGAAAATGCACGAATATAAGCGACCTTTAGACATTCTAATCATTATTCCTCTTTAAATTTTATTTTTTTCAGCAAAAATAAAAAATGCAGGTAAAAAACGAATTTTGCATAAAACACAATAAGTACAAAATAAACAAGAAAAATTTTCTGATTATTTGGATAATTATGGAATAATATAAGTTGTTTTGTATTTTATATAAAGCGAGAACAAAATAAATACAATTTATACTTGCAATCCTTTAAATTTATACTTGCAATCCTTTAAAGAAGTTTGTGCAAAACAACTAAGAGTGGTAAGATAATTCACTCTTAAAAAAACAGTTTGGTAAACTTATGCTGATAAAAAATGTTATGAAACCAAAAAGCAGAAAAATCAAAACTTACTGTAGATTCTAAGTAAGATACGAACTGTATGGAAAATGAAATAACACGCATCTCTCCAATAACAGGAAAAGTTTAAATAAATAATCTTTAATATAAACGGAAGATATATTTAATTTTTATAACAAAACTGTTAACCTCTAAAATAAAAATTTGTACAATAAAATTTTTAACCAAAGAAAATTTTTTTTCACACTCTACCATCAATGCTTTATTATGAATAAATGAAATACTCAAAAAATGCCTTTTAACATTGCCATCTTTTCTTTGTAAAAAGATGGAGATATTACCTCTAAAAAGCTATAAAAGTAAAAAATTTTCAAATAAAACCAAGATTGGTAAGGCATTTATCATTCTAAAATTAAGAGTAAACAAACAAAATACTTCAAATATCAATTCTATTAGCAATGATATCTGTGATAATATTGAAGTAAATATTTTAGCAAAACTATTTTTATAGAGTAAATTTCTATCAATAATAACTAACCAGAATACCCTTACAATTCGCAACTTACTATAATGTTATTTGCGATTTTAACCTAATAGGCTTCTCCTTTGTTTTCCGTTAAAAGAACCAGTGTTTTTTACCTCTATCTATAAACTGTTGATACCCCGCTATCATTAGATTGACTAGTAATGAGTCCTTGCGCGTGGCAATTAAAAATAAATTCTATTTGAATGCTGCAATTTGTATCGATAATCTGCTGTGGTCATACATTCATGAACAGATATAAATTTATTCACATGCGAATCTATATTCTCAAGAAAACCATAAACTGGTTTTCAACCACATTGTGAAAGTGCTTTTTGGATTGCAGCTTGGTTAGCTCTGGAATTCTCCATAATACTAAAGTGTGATGGAGAAAGCTACTTAATACACTCAGCAGTGCTTAAAAGAGTTATCTCACACAATAATTTTAAGATTTTCTTCATTTTTTCCTCCTTAAATAAGTTGAATAAATTAGTATAGCATGAGGTTGATCCCTAAACATGCTTACATGCTGGCACCGCATTTCCATAATTAATGATGAGTACTAGGATAATACTGCCTGACGCTTCCTTTACCTCTCTAAGTAGAATTGCTGGCAAATAGAATAATTCTAAAGGTACTCTATAAGAAGTAGGACGATTGAAGCGAACCTAAAAACCTACCAGATCTAATAAATAATTTTCCAAGTTGACAGTGGACTGTTTTCCATTACTTACCTCACCTAGTGTATTTGCCATAACCCCATGAGCAGTTTCTTATACTTGTTTGAGGCAAGCTAAAGGTGCTACCGTAACAGTATTAAATCTGTTGATCAACCATTTATCAGTCATCTCAGTTATAACTTAAAAGTTAGTACGTAAATAACTGTTGTATTGTTTTGAAGAGGAATTGTATATCCTTACCATTTTCATATTCTTTTTCTTTATCCACATAAAATCATAAAAAATGTTTTTCCCCTTTACTCCTCATTTATATCATGCTTCGATACACGAGATTACTTTTTTCAGTGTAATTTTGAATCTTAAATAATTAAAGGGAACTTCCAAAAAATGAACTATAAACAAAAGTTAGAAGATAATCCTCAAAAAAAATTGCAACGCGGATTAGATAACCGACACGTACAACTTATAGCTCTCGGTGGTGCTATTGGAACAGGCCTCTTTATGGGATCAGGAAAAACAATCAGCGTAGCAGGCCCATCCATCATACTCGTTTATGCCATTATCGGGTGTGCCTTATACTTTGTAATGCGTGCTATGGGAGAATTATTACTTTCTAATTCACAATACCGATCTCTTATTGATTTTTCAACCGATATGCTAGGACCAGAAATTGCTTTTTTTGTTGGCTGGAGCTATTGGTTAAGCTGGGTTGTAACTGGAGCAGCGGATATTATTGCCATCATCACTTATATGCACTTTTGGTGGCCAACACTCAATTCATGGTTTACTGTTTTTGCTTGCATTAGTTTCTTTTTAATCTTTAATCTCTTTGCCGTAAAAATGTTCGGAGAACTTGAATTTTGGTTTGGTCTTATTAAAGTCATAGCAATTTTGGCTTTAATCGTTGTTGGATTTTATATGATCGCTACTGGCTTTACCTCTCCAAATGGTACTGTTGCCTCTCTTAGTCACGTATGGAACGGAGGAGATATATTTCCTCGAGGAATTATAGGTTTTTTTGCTGGATTTCAAATTGCCATTTTTTCGTTTGTTGGGATAGAAATTGCCGGAACAACTGCAGCTGAAGTTAAAGACCCTAAAAAAGTCTTACCTAAAGCAATCAATGCAATACCGGTTCGTATTGTACTCTTTTATATCTTTTCTCTCGCTGTGATTATGTCAGTCACACCTTGGGATCAAGTTATCCCAGACAAAAGCCCCTTTGTTTCGATGTTTTGGCTTGCTGGCATTCCGATAGCTGCTGGTTTGGTAAATTTTGTTGTTCTCACCTCAGCTGCCTCTTCAGCAAATAGTGGTATTTTTTCTACTAGCCGCATGATATATGGGCTAGCAACACAAAAAGGTGCGCCTCGGCTTTTGGGAAAACTTTCCAAATATCACGTTCCAGCTAATGCCTTATTCTTTTCTTGCTTGTGCATTTTATTAGGGTACACGATCGCATCACTATCTCCAAACATCATCAGTGCTTTTACAATTGTGACTAGTATTTCAGCTATTGCATTTTTATTCGTATGGTCTGTAATTCTGATTAGCTATATTGTATATCGTCGCAATTATCCTCAGCTACATGTTGAATCTGTCTACAAAATGCCGGGAGGTGTTATCATGTGCTGGGTTATTTTAGCTTTTTTTGCTTTCATGCTCTATTTGTTGACATTAGAAGCTGATACCTTAACAGCTTTAAAATATAGTACATTATGGTTTATCTTCTTAGGCATAGCGTATTTTATGTTTGTAAGAAAAAAAATTTCTTAAAATAACAAATAAAGCCTATGCATAAAAAGCATATCAAAAAAGGGTAACATTAGTTACCCTTTTATACATAAAGCATAAAAGCTTTTTACATAATATTTCATATAAACTTCAATTACGCTCTTTATCAACTAAAGCATTAGCTTTTATCCAAGGCATCATAGAACGGAGTTTCTTACCAACTTCTTCAATAGGATGACTATCATTTAAACGCCGTCTACTTTTAAAATGAGCAGCACCGGCTTTGTATTCTTGAATCCAATGAGATGTAAATTTACCTGTTTGAATATCTTGCAAAATACGTTTCATTTCTGCTCTTGTTTCATCCGTAATCACACGTGGTCCAGATATATACTCGCCCCATTCAGCTGTATTGGAAATCGAATAATTCATGTTGGCAATACCACCTTCATACATGAGATCAACAATCAATTTAACCTCATGTAAACATTCAAAATAAGCCATTTCCGGTGCATAACCTGCTTCCGTTAGTGTTTCGTAACCTGCTCGAATAAGCTCAACAAGACCACCACAAAGAACAGCTTGCTCACCAAAAAGATCAGTTTCACACTCTTCTTTAAATGTTGTTTCAATCACTCCAGCACGTCCACCACCAAGACCACACGCATAAGACAATGCGACATCATGAGCATGCCCTGAAGCATCTTGTGCAATCGCAATTAAGCAAGGAACCCCACGACCACGTTGGTATTCATTGCGCACTGTATGACCCGGACCTTTAGGAGCAACCATCACAACATCAACTGTTTTTTTAGGTTCAATTAAGCCGAAATGAATACTCAAACCATGCGCAAAAGAAATCACGGTGCCATCACGTAAATGATCATGAATATGCTCTTTATAAATATCAGCTTGTAATTCATCTGGTGTTGCCATCATAATAAGATCTGCCCATTTTGCTGCTTCAACAACACTAGTAACTTTAAAACCGTCCGCTGTAGCCTTTTTAGTTGTTTCCGACCCTGAACGCAAAGCAATTTGCACATTTTGAACACCGGAATCCTTCAGATTTAAAGCATGTGCACGCCCTTGTGAACCATAACCAATAATGGCTACTTTTTTTCCTTTAATCAAATCAACATTTGCATCATGATCATAATAAACACGCATAAAAATATTTCCTTCTCTCTACATTTAAACTGAATTTCAGATTATTTTTATTGAATAAAAAATTCAAAGATCACTTTAAGTGCTTCACATGCTATCAATAATAAAACTATCGCTTATAATAACGAAGAAATTGAGTAATCTTTTAATTTATAATTGCATACAAAAAAACTAGATCCCTAAAACCCTTTTTAATACACATCCGGCCCCCCCCAAATAGATTTCAAATTTTTCTCTACAAAAACGATATACTGTACAAAAAATACTTTTGAAAAAATATATCTACTAAGATTCTATTCTTCTTCTGCATAATAAAGCATTGTATCCTTAAAATTTAAAGACACACCATACAACTTCAACATGAACCAAATCAAAATGGATAGCAAGACAATTTATAAAGAAGGAAGATTGTTTTTATACTTTATATTTGAGTGTAAAAATCAATTTTTCCTCTCTCATGTGGAACAACACCATTTTTGTACAACCTTCAATTCTAGTAACCGAGTTACACATGACATCTAGTATTTTAGCTAAATAAATTTTTAATTGATGAATTACAGTAAAGCACTCATACAGATCAATGTAGTGTAATTTTTAAACATTCATCTTTTAAAAGCTGTCAAGCAATTGCTTCTTGACAACCATAAAAACTGTATCTTCATTATGGCTATCCACTTCACCTCACAGTTATTATAAAGAAAAGTTTTTCCTTTTCTTTTTCAAAACACTCTCTTAAACTTATATGAATTTTTACATTTTTAGTAAAATTGACTGTTTATTTCCTGCTTTTTTAAAGTAGGTTTCAGCAAAACTATCAAGCTTTATCTCTAACCTTTCTTTCACAATCTAATATGATAAAAAATACTGTTAACTGTTTTCAATCGAACGCAATATTTCTACTACTATCATAATGTGTGCTGCAGGGAGCACTATTTATCTAAAAAAACACATACAAAATTATTTTTTGAAACAAACTAGCAGAACTTTATAAAAATTTACCTTCTCTAATTGTATAGAGGAAAAAAGATCACACTAATAACTGAGTGAAACGTTGAACAGTATTATGCATTCCATACTCTAACGCATCAGCAATAAGCCCATGACCAATAGAAACTTCTTCAAGCCAAGGAATACGATTAATAAGAACAGGTAGATTCGCAATTGTCAAATCATGCCCTGCATTAACACCTAGTTGCAGCTCTTTAGCTCTTCTTGCTGCTAAAACAAGTTTATTTAGCTCCTGATCCTGTTTTGTCTTATCTTTAAACGCTCCTCCATAAGCTCCAGTATAAAATTCCACACGATCGGCCCCAATTGCTTTAGCAATATCAAGACCATCAACAACAGGATCAGCAAATAATGACACTCGAATCTTTCTTGCTTTCAAGCGTTGAATAATAGGTGCTAAAAATTCTGCATTACGGGAAAAATTCCAACCATGATCAGAAGTTGACTGAGTTGGATCATCAGGAACAAGAGTAATCTGATTAGCATAATTCTCTGCTATATTCAAAAACGCATCGCTTGGATAACCTTCAATATTAAACTCAGCAGTAGGAAAGGTGCTGTTAATTAAACAATGTATATCTGGCAAATCAGTAAAACGAATATGTCTTTCATCAGGACGCGGATGGACCGTTAACCCCCCTGCACCAGCTGTAAGCGCTATATGGCCAATACTCTTTATATTTGGCCATGGCAGATTACGCCGATTGCGCAAAACAGCAATAGCATTAAGATTAACCGAAAGTTTTATTGCCATGTACACTCCTATTTTCCGTGTATAATGCTAAAAACAGAAAAATACTCCGCCCGTAGAATCGTAAAGAATAAAAATTCCCCTATCGGACAATTGTTAAACACTCTGCCGCACGCGTAATTCCTGTATACAGCCATCGTGCATACATATCACGAAATGCAAAACTTTCATCAAACAAAACGACATTATCCCATTGAGATCCCTGCGCTTTATGAACAGTTAACGCATATCCATAATCAAAATCATCATATCTTTTTTTTAATTGCCAAGAAATTTCACTATCAGGATTTTCAAATACTGCTTTTAAAAGCTTAATCTTTGCCACCCCACGCTCGTTTTCTTCTGATTTAATAAGAAGGTTAATACCTGGTTTAACAGTTTCTTTCTGTGAAGTCATCACTTTCCATAAAGAGCCATTCAACAAACTTTTAGTAGGATCATTGCGCAAACATACAAGTTTATCTCCCGCTTGTGGGTAAGCTGCCGTAAATCCCTTCAATGCACGCAAACGTTTATTATAAAGATGGCGTGTTCGATTAACACCTACCAACACTTGATCAGCATCCAAAACCAATTGCTGATCGACCTCTTTACGTGTAATAATGCGAGCTGTCCCATAATCACCATAAGTAATATCGCGTCCTTCACGCACATCCATAGCCAAACGAATAATCGGATTATCATGTGCTTGCCGATGAATTTCTGAAAGAAAAAAATCCGGTGTACTATTGGAAAAAAAGCCACCTCCTGATATAGGAGGTAATTGACCTGGATCACCAAGAACGAGAATTGGTGTTCGAAAGCTCATTAAATCACGTGCCAATTGTTCATCTACCATCGAACATTCATCAACAATGATAAGTTTAGCTTGCGCAGCGGCACTTTTTCGATTTAGTGCAAATGTCGGTGCAATAGACTTTTTCCCTGTTACTTCATCGGAAACTTCTTCTTCTCCACGTGGACAATAAATCAATGAATGAATAGTACAAGCATTACTGACACCTTTAGAGCGCAAAACCTGTGCCGCTTTACCTGTGAATGCAGTAAATTGAACAGAGCCATCAACTGTTTCCGCAAAATAGCGCGCAAGCGTTGTTTTGCCTGTTCCTGCATAACCAAAGAGACGAAAAAGTGGAGAACGCCCATCCCTCAACCACGCAGCAACAGCCTTCAATGCATTGTCCTGTTCTCGTGAAAACTGCATAATTTATCAAAATAAGATTCGCATCAAAAGAGCAAGCATTTTGAAAATAAAACCACTATCAAGAAATTTTTTGCCGTTAAGAGGTTCTGGTATAGGGCTATCTAATCACTTTCACAGTCAAATTATCAACGATTGTACCAACAGTTTTCGTCAAAATACTGCAATAATCTAAATTTATACTCAGACAAAATTTGTATTAACCTTTTTTATAACATCGCATACTTGTTAGGAAAAATGTCCTTTTCTATAGCAGACTATAAACAATCAAATTAATCGCGAAGTAAACTTAAAACAATGCATATATATACTTCTTCTGCCTCATGTTTAGAATTAAAAAACAGCTAAAACAAAACCTTAAGGCTATGGGTTATCATTGAAAATTTTTCATTACAAAAAACTGCTCTTATACAGAATACGAACAGTATAACTTTATAAATCATACTCCACGTTTTACTAAAACCAATCAGTTCCTTTGCGCATAAAAGCAAAACGCGCACCCTGTAATAAAAAATAAATTGCACCAATAAAGCTATCGAAGTTTTTTAGCAGAAATAAAGCAAGACATGAAGCAGATCTTAACAAAAGCCGCTTAACCCAATCAGGTCTGTCAATAATCTCTTAGCAATCTTCATCCCATAACAACTTTCAACACATGCATGACTCAAGATACAAGTGAACTACACCTAAATGAAAAAAAACGTGGCTCCCATTCCTTACCATCAATTAATATTGCAAACGCTTTAAGAAAAGCTCAAAAATGAGATGCTAATTAATAGAAATTAAGCCTACTAGTGAACTGCTCATCTATCTTAAACTGGTAACCTAATATCAAACACAGCCACGCATCCTGATAAACTTTGGAATTCATTAAACGATAAATATAACTTTGATATCATCCTATAGGCTATCTCCATGTCAAATCTACGCTCTCTTTATCTCGTCAAAGAAGTTACATACCATGGTGAAACTGTATAATAAGTACATATTAATCATGAACAACAGCACAAGAAGCTCAAAATTTATAGAACTCAAGATTTTGTTGACAACTATAAAAGAACACTTGCTGAATTAAAAAGACTTATACTTCCTAAAGCGAACTTAGGGGAAACGTGACGAAGATTCATTCCCATGGCTTCTTAAACAATATTACAATACCACTAGTATAGCCCTGGCTAAAACTACAAAAAGATAGAAAAAACTCATCCTTATAAAGAGAAGTGCAGTTTTATAGGAATTATTCCACACCAAACAACCGAAATAACATGTCATAGCCGAAGTTGAACGCCGTAAAGAAATACTAGCAACTACTTTAAAACTTCCCCCGAAACCTTCAATGATCTTTTTAATTAGAACAATTGAACAGGACTTTTGAAAAACAAAAAGGAATTTCCAATTTAAAGAAGAAAGATATTATCAACGATGAGTTTTAGATACCCAATGAACACGTTTATATAAAATCTTTCTTATACAAACTTACGTCGTGGTGATGCAGTTCCGACTAATTAAAAAAAACGGTAAAGAATATCATTCATTTAAAAACAGAAAAAAGCAAATTTCAAACAGATGTCGTTCTTTCAATCTGGCTTGAATGAACAGTAACGTTTGAAATTTGGCTTACCGAAAAAACGTTTATATACAATAAAAATAGAAAAACATTCTCTACAGTAAGTTTTTGGTACAAAATTTTAATAAAGAATACAATTAGATAGCTATAAAATAGTAAATAATTTAAGAACACTTGCAACACATACAGCCAATTTAGATTAAAAGTTTCATAATTCAAAATACTTTTTGTATAAAAAAATAGCAATATACTGCCTCTTTACACAAAGAGCGTAGATTGAAAAAATATGTTCTAAAAATGAGAGAAAATCCCCAAAATGAAGGAAAAAATTTAAAAAACACAAAAGAATCAATAACTACTAAATTCCTTCATCATTTGATTAACATACTAATTTTATACAAAAATCCGCCCTTCAGCAGAAATAGCATTTGCAACTACTTCATCATTAGCCTCATCAGGCAACAGCATATCATTATGCGCGCATCCAGATGGTATCATAGGAAAACAATTTTCTAAATTATCAACACAACAATCAAAGAGAACTGGCTTGTCAGAGTCAATCATTTGCTGAATTTTACCATCAAGTTCATCTGGTTTTGAACAACGAATCCCAACCACTCCATAAGCTTGTGCCAACTTTACAAAGTCAGGCATTGATTCCGTATAAGAATGAGAAAGACGATTACCATGCAGCAATTGTTGCCACTGTCGGACCATACCCATATATTGATTATTTAAAATAAAAATTTTTACCGGCGTATTATGCTGAATTGCGGTTGCAAGCTCTTGAATACTCATCTGAATTGAAGCATCACCAGAAATACATAAAACAAGAGCATCAGGATGTGCTATTTGAACACCAATAGCCGCTGGAAGACCATACCCCATAGTCCCAAGACCACCAGAAGTCATCCAGTGTTTTGGCTTGTCAAAACGATAATACTGCGCAGCCCACATCTGATGCTGTCCAACATCAGTGGTAATATAAGCATTCGCATCTTTAGTTAATGCATAAAGCCGTTCAAGAGCATATTGTGGCATAATAACATCTTTTTTTTCCATATATGCCAATGAATTACGAGCTTTCCAACGATTAATTTGTCTCCACCATGCGTCACGACTTTCGTCCTTAAATATTGGTTTCTGCATATGCAAGTGTTGATTTATGTCTTCTAAAATATCCGCCACATCACCAATAAGTGGAACCTCCACTTTTACAATCTTATTGATAGATGAAGGATTAATATCAATATGAATAATGCGCGCATGAGGTGCAAATGCATCAAGCCGCCCAGTGATACGATCATCAAACCGTGCACCAACAGCTAACATAACATCACAATCATGCATGGCCATATTAGCCTCATAGGTTCCATGCATTCCAAGCATTCCAAGCCAATTTTTGCTAGAAGCAGGATAAGCACCAAGTCCCATTAATGTTGAAGTAATCGGAAAATCTCCCAGTTGAACTAAATCACGCAAAAGCTGTACAGCTTTAGAACCCGATGAAATAACACCACCACCAGAATAAATAACGGGACGCTTTGCATCTGCTAAAAGAGAAACAGCACATTCAATAGCCTTAATATCCCCTTTCAACCGTGGAGAAGAATGCAAAGATGACGAAACTTGAGGCGTTCTATAAATACCCAAAGCTAATTGGATATCCTTAGGAATATCAATCAAAACCGGTCCTGGACATCCTGTTTGAGCAACAGCGAACGCTTCATGAATAATTGCGGCGAGATCATTCACATCTTCAACAAGCCAATTATGTTTCGTACAGGACTTTGTAATACTAACTGTATCAGCCTCTTGAAAACCATTTGTTCCAATCACAGTTGTTGACACCTGACCAGAAAAACAAACAAGAGGTATAGAATCCATGAGTGCATCTTGCAAAGGTGTCACAGCATTCGTTGCCCCTGGACCCGAAGTCACAAGCATAACACCTACCTTTCCTGTGCTTCGAGCATAGCCTTCAGCAGCATGACCTGCAGCCTGTTCATGACGCACCAAAATATGCTGGAGGAAATCCTGCTGATAAATAACATCAAAAATAGGAAGAACAGCCCCACCAGGATAACCAAAGAGATGTTTAACTCCTTGATCAATAAGAGCTTGAACCACCATTTCAGCACCCGACATTCTTGTTCCGTTCGCCCGCTCTTGCATTCTTGGATGATTTGTCATTTTTCCCACTCGCCTACTTGATAGCACAATAAAAAAGCTCCCGAAGGAGCCTATAAAAAAGCTCCGAGAGAGCCTATTACACACAAAAAAGATATATTGTATGATTACCCCCCCCCTTATTCCAATACACAAAATCTATAAGGAAAACTTCTCCTATAAAAGGCTTCTAATTATATTGGTACTATCCGTCAATAAAAAATTATACTTCCTAAAAAATTTTCCGCTTACAATTAACTTTTTTCAATTTTTTCAGCACTTTTATCAAGAAATAACTACCCAATCATCATCAAACTGATTACGAAACCATGTCATTTGTCTTTTTGCATACCTCCTCGTTTGAGATTTCACCATTTCAAGAGCATCCTCAAAACTTTGATGCCCATCTAAATGAGCTATAAATTCAGATACACCAATAGCCTTCATCGCTGGTAACAAAGGAGAAAGCTCAAGCTTCTTTATCGCAATCACCTCTTCTAAAACGCCTCTTTCAATCATAGAATCTAATCGTTTATGAATCCGTTCATAAAGCAATTGACGTGGTGGAACGAGAAGAATTTTTTCTAAACAATGCCATGCAATGAGAGATGTTGTTTTTCGTTTCTGCCACCAACTTAGCTTTTTACCTGTTGCATCATAAACTTCCAAAGCACGGATAATACGTTGACCATCTTGCGGAGAAATTTTCTCAGCGAGAACAGCATCAACCTGCAACAACTGACAATAAAGACTCTCAATACCCTCTTTATCAAGCCGAAGTCGCCATTTTTTCCGCACAACATCTGGAATATGAGGGATTTTTGAAATTCCTCCTAAAAGAGCACGAAAATAAAGTCCTGTTCCACCTACAAAAATAAGTGATTTTGTCGTAAATGTATTCAACAGTTTCTCAACATCCCGCAACCATTTCCCTACCGAATAATTTACCGTCGGACTCACATAACCATAGAGATAATGTGGAACAATTGTAGTATCAGCCTCCGTCGGCCGAGCCGTTAAAATATTTAAAACATCATAAACCTGCATTGAATCCGTGTTAATGATAAAAGCATTTTTTTCTTGAGCCATTTGTAAGGCAAGCGCAGATTTCCCACTTGAAGTTGGCCCTGCTATTAATGTAATCGTTCTCTGTGTCATGAATGGAAATTCCTATATCCACCAAACAACAACTCACTGCAATACGCATAATCCCCCCAAAGATACTGTACTCCATCTAAATTGTCATAGAGTGAGCTCTCCAAAGGAAACAAACAGAACCTGTACACTTAACACCGAAATGCACCTGTGATAGTTCTATTTTTTTGAAAAACTAAAAATGAAAATAATAACAAAAAAAACCTTAAAGGATTGCTTCTTACTTTTATCAAAATACCACTAAAAAAATTCTATCACACTGACCATCATAAACAAATATATTCTTTGCAATCATATGCAAAATATTTAGCTTAACACACATAATGAAACAGCTTTATCTTTCTATATAAAAACGTGTGATATTCTGATTCAAAATAAGCACCTCGTAAACTACTTTCTTGAAGATCCCCTTTCTTGCGTTTCTTTTCATTTACCACAAAGCAAAATGTAGCAATATCTATGAATTACAGAATTTGAGATTAATCTTTTTGTATAATTACTCTTTTGACAACTAAACAGATTAAACTATTTCCTATTGCACGCCTAATAACCGTAACAAAACACAAATTGACTAAACATGTATTCAAAAAACAATCTTCCAAATATCAATCCATTGGAAGCGTTACAACTCGTAATTCTCCATCTGGACGAGCAACTATAAATAAAGCATTTTTACGTCCAGCCTCACGCAATTTATGAATACGTTTTTTAGCCTCATCAATTTTCGTGACAGCACTTTGATTGATATCAACAATTACTTCACCAGCGCGAATACGCTTTTTATCCGCTACACTATTTTGTGCAACAGATGTCACCACTAATCCCCAAAGTTTATCTATAATTGAATAATGATGACGTAAATCCGCTGTAAGTTCAGATAATGTCATTCCCATAAATTGCATTGTCACACTTTTCGATACAGCATCGTTTTTCTCATCATTGAATTTCTCTTCTGTATCCTCATTTGTTTCTGTCTCAATCAAACGACCAAGCTTAACCTTTACTGTTCTTTCCCGGCCATTCCGCAAAACAGTAACATCGACCACTTTTCCTTCTGGACTTTCCGCTACTAAACGCGGTAAGTCACGCGCATGCTTAATTCTCGCTTTCCCAAAGGAAAGAATAACATCTCCAATTTGTAACTGGCTATTATCTACACCGGATTGTTCTATTTTACCAGCAACTAACGCTCCCATTGTGCTATCTATTTTCAAACTTTTTGCAATATCTTCTGTCACCGGTTGAATACGAATAGCCAACCAACCGCGTCTTATTTCTCCCAAATCACGCAACTGATTGATAACAGAAAGAGCCATATCAGATGGTATAGCAAAACCAATACCAATCGATCCTCCAGAAGGCGAAACAATTGCTGTATTAATCCCTATCACTTCACCATTTCTATCAAATAACGGACCTCCAGAATTGCCTCGATTAATTGCTGCATCTGTCTGAATAAAATTATCATAAGGACCAGCATTAAGATCACGATTGCGTGCAGAAATAATGCCAACCGTCACACTACCACCAAAACCATAAGGGTTACCAATAGCCATAACCCAGTCTCCAATACGCGCCTTTTCAGAATCTCCGAAACGGACAGCTTTTAATTTTTTTCTCCCTGCTTCCACTTGAAGCAGTGCCAAATCAGTCTTGCTATCCTTTCCAAGTAATTTTGCTTTTAGCTTTGTACCATCGGTAAAATTAACCTCAATATCATCAGCATCAACAATAACATGATAATTTGTAACAATAAGCCCTTTTTGCGTATCAATCACAAAACCAGACCCCAAAGAACGTACCTTCTGAAACTGACTATCTTTTTGACCATCTTTAGGTGTAAAAAAATCACTAAAATATTCTTGTAGTAATGAATCTTTTGGAATAACAGGCACTGAAATATGCTCATCTTGTTCAGTCCCATCGACAGTCTGTGTTGTAGAAATATTTACAACGGTATCTAAAAGCTCAGCAGCTAAATCAGGAACGGAAAGGAGTGTATTTTTTGTTTCTACTCCCCAACACAAGCCGATTGATCCTGATAAAAACAAAACCATACAGACAACAACTTTTGTGATAAAGAACTTTAAAGACGTATTTTTATCTACGACATTTTTATCCATGATATGCCTTTAAACAAAATGCTGCAAAGAGATTCTCTAAATTCATCTACGCAAAATCAAGACGGTTTAACACTCTACCATTTGCATCCTAAAAGAAAGTAACAACAGATCACACCTCTCATACAAAAGCGTGTATCCATAATTCATTGTCACTTCTACTCTCCTCCGATTTTTTGATCAGTTTTATTAAAGCCAGTATTCATTGTTGAAGGAAATTTTCCCTTTTTCTGCAGTGGATTGCGAAAATAGAAAAAGAAATCCTCATTTGGTGAAATTACCATGGGAATATGTTCTAAATTTTTGTACTGTTCCATCGCTAACCAAAAATCGTAAAAGGAAGGATCAGCCTCTCTCGCATTTAACAAAAGGCGAATACTTTCAGCCTGACCTTCACCACGAGTAATTTCAGCATCACGTTTTGCAGCGGCTACGATCTCTTCATATTCACGATTAGCTTCCGCCACAATACGATCTCGCTCCTGCTGACCACGAGCACGAATATTTTCAGCTGCAGCCTCACGCTCAGCTGCCATTTGCCGATAGACATCTTCTGAAACAGCATCAGTTAAATCAGTTTTACGAATACGTACATCAACAATAGTAATGCCTAATGACCCTGCATCTACAGAAAACTGCCGCTGCACTTCAGCCATCATCGCTCCCCGTTCATCTGATAAAGCTGCTTTAAATTCACGCTTACCATAAACGGCACGTAAAGCATCAATAAAACGCGGTGCAAGATTTTCACGCGCAGCAATTTGCGGACGCCCCGAAGCAATACGCTGTAAAAACAGCTTTGGATCTGTAATACGATAAATAAAGAACGCATCTACTTCATAATAGGCTCCACCACGAACCTGTACAGATTGTGTAGGAACATCATAACGTAACAACCGATTATCAACAATGATCATCTTATCTATAAAGGGCGCTTTCAAATAGATCCCAGGATCAGATTCTACCTTAACAATTTGCCCAAAACGCTTAATTGCCACTTGTTGACGAGGATAAACTATAAAAATAGACATCCAAAAAATCATCAAAAAGAGTACTATAGTACTAAATAAAAATAAGAAACGAGACTGCTGCATAATTAGCGTCCTCCAGAAATACGAGAATCCAAAAACGATGTAGAACGCGTTGATGTTTTTTTCACGTTTTCTGATGAATTGCTACGTAGCAATTCATTCAGCGGGAGATAGGGAACCATTGGAGAATTTATTTGATCAAGAACCAACTTGTTAGGTGACGAGAGAATACGCCCTACAGTCTCCATATAAAGGCGATAACGCGTAGCTTCTGGTGAAATTATAGCCTCACGGGCTATAGCCTGAAAACGCTCAGCACGCCCTCTTGCCTCTTCAACCATCTGCGCCTTTTCACCCTTTGCAATTTCCCGTGTGCGTGAAGCTTCACCATTTGCTAAACCAATTTTAGTAAAACGCACACGATTTCCCTCTTCAATCATCCGCCCACGTTCTTGCTCTGCCTGCTGGACAGAATTAAAAGCAGCAGCAACCTTTGTAGGAGGAGCAGCTTCACTGATTGACACACGGCTTATTTCAACACCAAGTTGATATTTATCTACCGTTAACTGGATAATTTTTCTAACGTCACTAGCAACTTCTTCTTTCTTGTCACGTAAAACATCATCA